>NZ_CP142396.1:601980-902970 GCF_035934735.1 Sedimentibacter sp. MB31-C6 | reverse complement strand
GTTTTTCAGCTGATATTGCAGCTGCTTCTAGTTTGTTTATTTCATCTATCATAGGAATGCCTGTTAGTACGACTCATACAAAGACTACAGCGATTATGGGAGTAGGAGCAGCTAAGAGACTTTCCTCTGTTAATTGGGGTCTGGTAAATGAAATGGTATTGACATGGGTATTGACTTTTCCTGGGTGCGGAATAATTGGATTTTTAATGGCTAAGCTGTTTATTATTATTTTTTAAAATTATATGATAGAGGTATAGTAATGGCGCGTAAAAATGTATATAATTATTTTAATGAATTTGTAAAATTATCTGATTATTGCTGCTTGGCATCAAAATTATTAGATGAAACATTAGTAAATTATAATGCAGCAACTTTACAAAAAAAGATGAAAGAAATGCATGAAATTGAGCATAAGGCAGATGCAGAAGCTCATGAAATTATGCGTAGGTTAGCACGTGAATTTATAACACCAATTGAACGTGAAGATATATTGTCGTTGGTGCATGAAATTGATGATGTAACAGATTGTATTGAAGATGTGTTATTACATATGTATATGTATAATGTAAAAAGAATTAGAAATGAAGCTTTGAAATTCTCTAAGTTAATTGTTGTTTGTTGTGAGGAACTTAAAAAAACTTTTATAGAGTTTAGTAATTTTCGTAAGTCGAAGAATATACATAATGGAATAGTTTTAATTAATAAATTAGAAGAAGATGGTGATAATATTTATACAGAAGCAGTCAGACATTTACATATGATATCTAAAGATCCTATTGAAATTATGTCTTGGACTGAAGCATTTAATAGATTAGAAAAATGTTGTGACGCATGTGAAGAAGCTGTAAATGTTGTTGAAAGCATAATTATGAAAAATTCATAGCATGCCAACTTGACAGTTTAAATCTTAAAAAAATTTAATTTTTAGAAAAAAATATGTTGCAATAAAATAAAAAGATTGTTAAAATAAGTGCAGGAGGCTTGACAATGGACAAAAATGATAGAATATCACCTGCAGTAATAAGAAGATTACCAAAGTATTACAGATATTTAGGTGAATTAAAAAAAATCGGCGTAAACAAAACTTCATCTAGGGAATTAAGTGAGATGACTGGTTTTTCTGCTTCTCAAATACGTCAAGATTTAAATAACTTTGGCGGATTTGGTCAGCAAGGCTTTGGTTATGATGTTGAAAAATTACGAACTGCAATAGGTAAAATATTAGGATTGGATAAAAAGTATAGGCTTATAATTATTGGTGCTGGAAATATTGGTCAAGCAATTGCAAATTATACTGGATTTTATGAAGCTGATTATGAAGTAGTTGCTTTGTTTGATAAGAATCCTAAACTGATAGGTTTATCTATGAGAAATGCTGTTATAAAGGACATAGATGGTATTGAAGAATTTTTAGGTAAAGAAAAAATTGATATAGTTGTAATATGCACACCAAAGAGCGTATGTCAACAAATAGCAGAACAAGTAATAAAGTGTGGGATAAAGGCAATTTGGAACTTCGCACCGAAAGATTTAAAAATGCCAGAAGATGTTTATGTTGAAAATGTTCATTTAAATGAAAGTTTATTTTCACTAACTTATTACTACAATAAATTAAATGAAGAAGAATAAAAAGTAGAGATTATACTCTGCTTTTTTATTTATTGAAAATTAATGTTACAATAAATTAATAATGCTATATGTTTTAATACCTTATCGTCATCTGAAAATTGTATGCATACCGCGGGACGCATGCAATGCTTCCCCTACAGAATAGTTCTATTTGATGCATAATTTTATTCTATTCTGTTAAATATATAATCATGTATTGACATATTTTGCGAAAAGGAATAATATATACTATATAATATAGTTATTAAAACTACATAAAAGGGATGATTATATGAATAAAGATAAAAAAGAGATAACAAGTGCATTAACCCATCTAGGTGGAGCTATATTTGGCGTTATAGGTATGTTTATGCTATTGAGTGTTGCAATAAAATCTAATAATACAATGAGTATTATAGCTTTTATTGTTTTTGGATTAAGCATGATTATGTTATATTCAACTAGCACAATATATCATTTTATTGATAAGTCTAAGAAAAGAGCAAAACTTGTAATGAGAAAGCTTGATCACATTATGATATTTGTATTAATTTCAGGCACCTATACTCCTATTTGCTTGTTAGTTTTAAATAAAAGTGTAGGATATAAGCTACTTAGTGTTGTATGGACAATTACATTAATAGGAGTATTTATTAAGATATTTTGGATTAGTGCTCCGAGATGGGTAAGTTCAGGTTTGTATATAGGTATGGGATGGATGTCTATTTTAGTTATGATGCCATTAGTCAAAAGTATGTCAGCAGGTGGTATGTTTTGGTTAGTTTTAGGAGGATTATTGTATACTATAGGTGGGGTTATATATGGTCTAAAAAAACCAAATATTAATAAACCTTGGTTTGGGTTCCATGAATTATTTCATGTATTCGTTCTAGCAGGAACATTCTGCCACTTCATAATGATGTATCTATTCATAGTATAATTACACGATATATTGTAATTATTAAATTTAATATAATAAAAAAGCGCATATACTTATATAAGTTATGCGCTTTGAATTATTTAAACAACTTAATTTTGCCTGTATCATTTAAATATTTAATTAAAATGGCAGTAACAGGTGCCAATATAAATCCTATAAATCCAAATAATCTTAAGCCAGCATACATAACAGTTATTGTAACAATTGGATGAAGACCTATTTGTTTTCCAATTATTCTAGGCTCTACAGTATTTCGTACAACAGTAACAACTATATACAACACAAATAATCCTATTCCATAGCTATAATTTTTCAAAATCAATTCAATTATTGCCCAAGGAATAATTACTCCACCAGTGCCTAGTACGGGCATTATGTCTAATATTGCAATTATTGCTGCAATAGGTAAAGCATATCTGACATTTAATAAAGATAATCCAATAAACAATTCTATAAATGTAATAAATAATATAATTACATATGCCTTAATCATTTTCCACAGTGTACCAGTTAAAAAGACTCTAGCTTCATCAAAAGTTGAATTAAATTTGTCTGGTAGTTGTCGTTTAAAAAATGAAGTTATATTACTGTATTCTACACTAATAAATATCGATAATACTATTGTAAAAATAACGGATATTAAATATAAAGGAAAATTAGATATAATACCTGTTGCTAATTGAACTATATATATAGATAAATTTCTTACTCCTCCTGCCAAGTATTCTAATCCATTCATAATTACATTTGAAAGGGTATTTGCAACATCAGGAGATATTGTTTTGGCATTTTCAACAATCCAGTTATTAAGTTCAAATAATAATGGCTCTATTCTAGTAAAGTAAAAACTAGGCAAGATTCTGATTAATTCTGCCATTTGAGACCACAAAAATGTAAAAAAAAGCCATAATATCATTGCAATTACAAAATAAAATAGTGCAACTACAAACATAGAAACATTTTTGCCCTTAATACGAAAATATTTATTTATAAACCTAGTAACTGGTCTAAGTGCAAGGGCAATTAAAAATCCAACAATAAAAGGCATTACCCAATGTATAACGTACACAAATACAAAATAAACGACAGCATAGACAGTTACAGCAAAGGCTACATTTATTATAAATTTCTTTTTTTCATCATAGGTCATTTGATTTATTCCTCTTAATAGTATTTTATATGTTGAAATAATTATAATATTAAAAAAACTTTATTGCAAGCGTTATTTGAATGATAATTATATAGAAAAAATATCTTTATAATGCTATAATTAAAAAAATATTAAAGGTATTGTTTAAGCAATTTTACGATGTATAAACGGAAAGGTAAGGTAGTCATGAGAAATATAAGTTCTATTAATATAACTAAAGCAATAAAAGAGCTATGTATTGAAGCAAATTATTATATTCCAGAAGATGTAATAACAAAAATAGAAGAAGCAAAAAAATCTGAGCCTTGGTCAATGGCAAAGGATATTTTAGATAAAATATTGACTAATATAGAAATAGCAAAAAATGAAGATGTACCAGTTTGTCAAGATACGGGAATGGCATGTGTATTTATAGAAATAGGACAGGATGTTCATATAATTGATGGGTTATTAGAAGATGCAATAAATGAAGGTGTAAGACAGGGATATAACGAAGGATATCTAAGGAAATCAGTTGTAGAAGATCCATTAATAAGAGTAAATACTAAAGACAATACGCCGGCAATAATATATTATGATATAGTTCCAGGAGATAAACTTAAAATTACAGTTGCCCCAAAAGGGTTCGGTTCGGAAAACATGAGTCAAATTAAGATGTTAAAACCGTCAGATGGAATTGAAGGTGTAAAAGACTTTGTACTAAATGTTGTTAAAGAAGCAGGCCCTAATCCATGTCCTCCAACAGTAGTTGGCATTGGTATAGGAGGAACATTTGATAAAGCAGCTTATTTAGCTAAAAAAGCATTAATAAGACCTTTGACAGAACAAAATTCAGAAGAGTTTTATGCAAATTTAGAAAATGAGATATTAGAAAAGATAAATAATCTAGGTATTGGACCTCAAGGATTTGGAGGAAAAACTACAGCTCTTAAGGTTAATATAGAAACTTATCCAACTCATATAGCTGGTCTACCAGTTGCAGTAAATATTAATTGCCATGTTACTAGGCACAAAAGTATATTACTTTAGGAGGTTACTATGGAAAAGAAAATATCCACGCCCTTAACATATGAAAAAGTTAAAGAATTAAAAGTAGGAGACAGGGTTTTATTATCAGGCACTATTTATACTGCTAGGGATGCTGCTCATAAAAGATTAATGGGATTATTAGATAATGGAGAAAACTTACCAATAAATATAAAGGATTCTATAATTTATTATGTAGGTCCATCGCCAGCAAAACCAGGTAAGCCTATTGGTTCAGCAGGGCCAACTACAAGTTATAGAATGGATTCATATACTCCAAGGTTGTTAGATAAAGGGTTACGAGGAATGATAGGCAAAGGTTCAAGGTCAAAGGATGTTGTAGAATCAATAAAAAAGAATGAAGCTGTTTATTTTGCTGCAATAGGAGGGGCAGCAGCATTAATGGGAAAATCAATAAAAAAAGCTGAAATAATTGCATATGAGGACTTAGGATCTGAAGCAATTAGGAAATTAGAAGTTGTTGAGCTACCTGTTGTAGTTGCAATAGATTCACAAGGTAATGACCTTTATGAAATAGGGCAAAGGAATTACCGTCAAAATGTTAATTTATTGTAAAATATGTTAACTTAAAAAAATAGAAGGGTATAATGTTAGATATGTTTAATTATAATCTGTGTAATTTACTCTTAGTTTATTCGTAAATTTTGATTTAAAGAATAATATAATTAGAAGGAATTAAAAGAATGAGAAGAATTAAAAATGACATAAAAGAACTTCCGATAAGAGTAATTGTTATTGTTTCGTTTATATTACTTATGTTAACAACTATTAGTTTAATAGGTTATATAGTTTTTTTCAATTGGATATATTCAACAGATGATATTATAACAAAACTGGCTCAAGATATGAATGAAGAAATATATCATGAAATTGATATGTTTATGAATGTTCCAGAGCAAATTAATGAAATGAATCAAAAACTTTTAGAAAATAATATTGTTGATTTAAACAATGAAATTGAACGAGAAAAATATTTTGTTGGAGTTTTGAAAACTCAAGGTTATGATGTTTACAGTTTTAGTTATGGAACTGTAAATGGAGAGTATTATGGCGCTCGTAGAAATAGAAATAATGACATAGAAATTATGAAAAATAATGCAGATACAAAAGGACATTCTTTTTATTATTCTATAACAGATGAGATGACATCAAGTGAACTTGTAGTAGATGCTGGAGAATTTGATCCTAGAACGAGAGATTGGTATAAGGTAGCCAAAGATAATCAGAAACCTATGTTTTCTGAAATATATAAGCATTTTGTTATGAATGACTTGACTATTTCAGCAGCTGTACCTATATATAAAGGAGGAGAACTAAAAGGAGTTTTGGGGTCACACATAACCCTTTCGAGAATAGACAATTACTTGAGAGAAATAGTAAAAGATAAAAACGCTTATGCTATTATAATCGAAAAAAATACTGGTAAATTAATTGCCAATTCTCTTAATATGGATAATTTCATAACTTTAGATGATGGAACCATCAAAAGGTTAACAATTAATGAAGTGAATAATGAAGAAGTATTAAAATCGTATGAAAAATATAAAAGTATACAAAGCAGTAATTTTAAAATAAAAAACAATGAAGATAATTTACATATTAATTTAATTGAATATCAAAAAAATGGTATAGATTGGATTGTAATTTTAGCTGTACCATTTAGTTTGTTTACAGCAGGTATATTTGATAATATGAAGTTGGCTTCATTACTAATTGTTATAGCTCTAATAATATCAATATTTTTTTATTACAAACTTACTAATAAACTTCTAAAACCTATAGATAATTTAATAGATACTACAGAAAAACTGACTCAAGGGGATTTGAGAATAAGAGCAGTTACTAAAAGAAATGATGAAATAGGTAAGTTGACTAAGTCTTTTAATAAGATGGCCGATACAATATCATCCCTTGTTTTTAATCTTGAATCAAAGGTAAAGGAAAGAACCCTTGAATTAAAAGAAAATAAGGATTATCTTCAGTTAATTTTAAATTCAACAGTTCAAGCTATTTATGGTATGGATATTAATGGGAAATGTACATTTTGCAACACAAGTGGTTTAAAAATGTTGGGCTACTCACACCAAGACGAGTTATTAGGAAAAGATATTCATAAGTTAATTCATCATACTTATAAAGATGGAAAAACAATGCCTATAAGCGAATGTAAAATATATAAGGCTCTTTTAGAAGGAAAAGGAACTAATGCAAATGATGAAGTTTTTTGGAGAGCAGATGGTACAAGTTTTGATGTGGAATATAATTCTTATCCACAGTATAAAGAAGGAAAGGTTATCGGTGCTGTAGTTACATTTATTGATATTACAGAACGTAAGAAAAATGAAGAACACATAAAATATATTAGTTATCATGATTCACTTACTGATTTGTATAATAGAACTTTTTTTGAAAGTGAATTAAAGAGACTAGATACAAATGAAAATCTACCTATATCTATTATTTTTGGAGATGTTAATGGGCTTAAACTTACTAATGATATATTTGGGCACGTTGCAGGGGATGAACTTTTGAAAAAAACAGCAGATATATTAAAAAATGTTTGTAGGGAAAAAGATATAGTTGCTCGTGTTGGTGGAGATGAATTTGCGATTGTTTTACCGAACACCTCAGGGAATGATGCAGAAAAAATCATTGGGAGATTAAAAAAAGAAATTTCTAAAATAAAAATTATTGCTATAAAGGCTAGTATGTCAATGGGTTATGATACAAAAATAAATTTAGAACAAGATTTAGAACGTACGATGGAAAATGCTGAAGAAGAAATGTATCAAGATAAAACACTTAATCGAAGCAAAATAAATTCTAATTTACTTAATACAATTATGGAAACATTGCATGATTTGAGTTGTCGTGAAAAAACTCATTCAATAAATGTTAGCGAATTATGTGAGGATATAGGTTATGCAATGAATTTGACAGAAACAAACATAAGAAAATTAAAACAAGCTGGCTTCTTCCATGATATAGGGAAAATAATATTAAATGAAGATATTTTAATAAATGATGATGTTCAAACTGAAGAAGAGAATAAAGAAATGGAAAAACACGCTGTTATAGGGTATCGGATTCTAAATTTATTTGATAATACAGTGGATTTAGCAGAAGGAATTCTTTATCATCATGAAAATTGGAATGGTACAGGTTATCCTAAGGGCATTAAGAGAGAAGAGATTCCTAGATTAGCTAGAATAATAAGAGTTGCAGAATCTTATGATTCTATGACAAATGATTTTACTAATGATGCTATGACTAAAGAAAAAGCTTTAAAAGAAATAAAAAAACAATCGGGAATTGTATATGATCCTGATATTGTAGATATTTTTATTAAAATGATGTCTGATAAATGATAAATGTTAATGTGCAAAAGTTGTTAATAGTATAGAAATTAAAAAAATAAGTAAGGTTATGTAATAAACATATTATAGTAGCTCACTTTTATTAATTTAACATATAATATTACAAGATATTACAAATATTGTTATAAAGGAGTTTTAAAAAGTGAATTATAATAAAATTGAAAACTATAATTGTTATAAAAATAAAACATCTAATTTTAAAGCTTTTATTAATGAAGTGCCAGTTAATCAAGATGTTGGATATATACAATTGTATGTTTTTAGAGAGCGTGGCAGAGTCCCAATTCCAGATGCAGAAGTAACAATTTATGCAAGACAGACTACTTTTGTAGGAGTTCCTATAGAAACATTTGTAACAACTGTTAATCCAATTACTATTGAATTGCCGGTAGCACATCCAACAGGAATATTAATTACGGGGCCAGAATATAAATTTACAACTTATAATATGACAATAACTGCAGCTGGTTATTCCCCTGTTAGTATTGTAAATATACGTATATTTCCAGGAACAACAGAAAACTATGATATTAATATGATAGAAGTTACACCAGGTGTTTTTCCTGTTCCAGAAAAAATTATTAATATACCCCCACATCCTAGGGATTTAATTAATAATCAAAGTTACTATAGGAAATTTTATTTGTAAATTAAGAGGGTGCGTTAGATTATCAATTAAAAGTCCACTCAGTATTATACTGGGTGGACTTTTTAATATCTTATCTTATGCTAAACATTAATTTATCTATTTTGCATTTTAATCGTTAAAAACTAATGGCTTTAGTTTTGAATGGTTTACTAGGGAAAATTGTCTAAAATTTTTCTAACAGTAAATTTACATTATAAGATATATATTTTAGCTTGAAATAATATTAATAGGGTGTTAAAATGTATTTGTCTGGTAATATTGTTAATGTATTAGCAATATTTAAGATAAAAATAACACAAATCATTTATTTGGAGGTTTAGTTATGGGAAAAGAGAATTTAAATCCTTTAGAAAATTCTCAATTACAAGTAAAAACTGCTTGTGACGCTTTAGGATTAGACTCAGCGGTGTATGAAATTTTAAAAGAACCACAAAGAGTTATTGAAGTTAACATTCCTGTTAGAATGGATGACGGAAGCATGAAATCTTTTAAAGGTTTTAGAGCATCACATAATGATTCAGTTGGTCCGACAAAAGGTGGAGTTAGATTCCATCCAGGTGTAACATTAGAGGAGGTTAAAGCTCTTTCTATATGGATGACATTTAAAGGCGGAGTAATGGGACTTCCTTATGGCGGAGGCAAAGGTGGAATTATATGTGATCCATTAACATTGTCACAGGGAGAACTGGAAAGACTTTCAAGAGGTTATATTGATAGACTTTATAAGTACTTAGGTGAAAAAGAAGATATACCAGCACCAGACGTTGGAACTAACGGACAAATTATGGCTTGGATGGTAGATGAATATAACAAATTAACTGGAACTTCAGCATTAGGTGTTATTACAGGTAAGCCTGTAGCATGGGGCGGTTCAGAAGGCAGAAATGAAGCAACAGGTTTTGGTGTTTCAATAGTTGCTAGAGAAGCGGCTAAAAAAGTTGGAATTGATATCAAAAAATCAAAAGTTGCTATCCAGGGATTTGGAAATGTAGGTCGTTTTACTGTTAAAAACGTCCAAAGACAAGGAGCTAAAATAGTAGCTATTGGAGAATGGGCACCAAAAGTTGGCACATATGCAATATACAATGAAGATGGATTAGATTTTGAAGATTTGTTGGCTTACAATAATGAACATAAGAATTTAGTTGATTATCCAAAAGCTAAAATGATTAGTCTTGATGAATTCTGGAATTTAGATGTTGATATATTAATTCCTGCAGCTTTAGAAAACGCTATAACTAAAGAAGTAGCAGAAAAAGTTAAAGCTAAATTAGTATGTGAGGCAGCTAATGGTCCTACAACTTCAGAGGCTGATGAAGTGTTGAATTCAAGAGGTATCCCTGTTACTCCAGATATTTTAACTAATGCTGGTGGAGTAGTTGTTTCATATTTTGAGTGGGTACAAAACCTACAAGGATATTATTGGAAAGAAAAAGAAGTTGAAGAAAAACAAGAAGTTAAAATGGTACAGGCGTTTAATGATGTATGGGCTCTTCAAGAAACACAAAAATGTACAACAAGACAAGCTGCTTATATGATTTCAGTTAAAAAAGTAGCTGAAGTAATGAAATTAAGAGGATGGTATTAATATAAATAATCGACGAAAAATAAGATAGGTCGTATCTTTATCTTATTAAAGTATAGTAAAATATTAAGCTTCTTTGACACCATGTCAAAGAAGCTTAATATTTTGTTAAGGCATAATATATACCTATATTTTATTCAAAGTATAACTTTTATTTATGAGCCATGAGGGATTCGAACCCCCGACGAACAGATTCGAAGTCTGCCACTCTATCCACTGAGCTAATGGCCCATGATTCAATACATTGAAGATTATATTATACTTTATTAAAATTATCAATATATTTATAATAAAAATTAGAAATAAATAAAAACTCTGTTGATTATCTAATAAATATGCTATAATATCAACTGTATGTATTAAGAATATATTAATTTTAATAGGATAAAATTAAATATCATAGCATATAAATAATATGAGCATTGATTTTATTTGGCTTAATTAAATATCGGGAGTGAGTAGATGATATCAAAAAAGAAATATTTTATCACTATCATAGTAGTTGTTTTTGTTACTGCTTTTTTGACTGTTTCTTTAGGAAATGTTTTCTTAGTTGAAGTTGGACAAAAGGTTGTTTTACCTAAAGAAACTTATTCTGTATTAAAAGATATGTATGACAAATTTGCAAAGCAAAATAGTTTAATGGAATTTGCGAAAAAAGAATTCTTATATGAAGCAGATGAGGAAGCTATGCTTGAGGGTGCTTTAAAGGGTACATTAATTGCTTTAGGTGATCCGTATACACAATATATGACGAAAGAAGAATATGGTGCTTTATTACAAGACACAGAAGGTTCCTATGAAGGCATAGGCGTATACATAACTGCAAGTGATGACAATAAAATAATGATAGTATCACCAATAGAAGATACCCCTGCTGAAAAGGCTGGATTGAAAACTGGAGATAAGATTATTAAAATAAATGGAACAGAATATTCTGCGGACAAAATAGATCAAGCTGTAAGTATAATGAAGGGGTTACCGGGTACAAGTGTAACTCTTACAATTCAAAGAACTAAAGAGAATGGAAAACATGAAACTACAGATATAGTTGTTAATAGAGAAAAAATTAGAATTAAAACGATAAAACCTTCTATGCTTGAGGATAATATAGGTTATATTAGAATAACTACTTTTGACATGCAGACTGCTAAAGATTTCAATGCTGCTTATGAAACACTAAAAGGTCAAGGTATGAAAGCATTAGTAATAGATTTAAGGTTTAATCCTGGCGGTATTATTAATGCAACAGTTGATATTACGGATGAGTTTTTAGGCGAAGGAATTATAACATATACTAAAACTAAATCTGGAGATATTGAATATTATAAATCAGATAAAAGTGCTGATGATATTCCGATAGTATTACTTATTAATGAAGGAAGTGCAAGTGCTTCTGAAATAATGGCAGGTGCTATGAAAGATACCCAAAGAGCAACACTTATTGGTACAAAAACTTTTGGTAAGGGTATAGTACAGAGAGTTCAAGGCTTTGGTTCTGAAGGTGAGGGCTTAAAAATGACTGTTTCAGAGTATTTTACACCTAATGGGGTAAATATTCATGGAATAGGAATTGAACCTGATATCGTATTAGAATTGAATCCAGATGCAACGGGATATGGATATGAATTTTATGATATGGATAATCAGCTGCAAAAAGCTGTTGAAGTTTTAGATGAGAAGTTAAGCCAATAATAAACATAAAAAAGAGGTAAGCCAAATTAATTAAATGACTACCTCTTTTTAAATGCAAATTATTAATATATTAATACTGTTTTGTTTAGGTCATCCCATATTACCGTTTTATCTATTGATTCGCTTATAAACCTTAGAGGTACCATAATTCGATCATTTACTATTTTAGCAGGGACATCTAGGGTACTTTCTGTTCCGTTAATAAATGCAGTATTACTATTTGCCGGAATGACAATCTTTGTGGTTCCACTTTCTACTATTGCACAGCTACTGTCAGAATCCCAATTAACGTTGCAGTTTAATACTTCAAATATGGCCCTTATTGGAACTAAAGTTCTTCCATCTTCTATTAATGGCCATTGTTTTATTTTACTAAAGTCAATATATTGGTTAAAGACTTTAACATTTACATCGCTGTTAGGTTTGTCATCAGTAATATATTTAAAGCCCTTGGAATCAATAGCTGAAATATTTACTTTAGTTCTTTTTCCTCCATATTCTAATGTTAAATTTTCGAATCCTGCATCATTAAAGGATAAAGTATTATCTGAAATATTTAGAAAATAGTTATCATAGGGATAAATTAGTACATCCTTAGTAATATTTTCTTTTTCAGAGCCGTATACAGCATAAACATTAAAATCAACTTTAGAAGTTGTATTATACACTTCTTTAGATAAATCCGTAATTATGCTGTCAGGTGTTTTTTTATATTTTATGTATAAATTTAATACATAAAAGTTACCAGTATCATCTAAGTAAAAAGGTTCATGTCTGATTTCTGATATGAAACTATATCTAAATAAATCTGACATTGCAGTATTAACACTATCTTGGGAAATTGATTTGTTAAATCTTACAGAAACTTTAACTGGATGGTATTTAATTTTATTTTTGAGAATAGTGCTTAAACCTTCTGCTGAAGTTGCTGTATTTTCTACATTATAAATATCCAATTCTGTTTCCATAAGTATTCTGTCATAAACATAACCGTTTTTTTCAATTAAAGACAATTCCTTTAAAAATGTATAATATTTTTTATTTGATTTAGGAAGATATTGATTTTTATTTATAGTATGATCTTTTGAAATTTCTTCTTCTGTAAGCAAATAATAATTATATGAAACACTGTCTTTTTTATCTGGAACAGGGTCGTTCCAAGTTGTATCTAAGTGAAACCAATATTTATCAATTTTAACTATGTTCCATACATGTGGTTCTTCATTGCCAGTTCCTGAAACTAATCTTACAGGAATATTAAGTTTATTAAGCATATTGTATGTTAGTAGAGCATAACCATTGCAGACAGATTTTCCTTTAGTCAAAAAATCATAATCTGAATATAATTGAAGAGATGTATCATATTCTCCGTTTAAAACAATGTAATCATGTACTGCTTTAATTTTTTCATGATCATTCATATTTGGCTTAATTATTTCGGTCAATATGTTGTTTATCATTTCATCGGCTTCTAATTTTTCGCTGGATGTTAGAATATAATTAACATTCATTTTTATATTATATACATTAGATGATTCTGAAACACTCCAATTTACAGAGCTGATTATAGAATCAAGATAGGTGTCATTTTCAATGGTATTTTTCAGAACGTTTTCAATATCCTCATATAATCCACTATATCTTATTTCAAAGTTAGCATTTAATAAACTTAACTGTTCGTAAACAGTATCTTCTAAATCACCAATATCATATGCATCATAGGTATACCCATATACATTAAATGAAAAAATGATTGTTAAGATATAGATTAAGATTAATATTTTATATAGTTTATTAATTTTCATTATTACACCATCCCCTTTATATTACAAAGTAATTATACACTAGTTTTTGGAAAAATAAAAGACATAAAAGTATCTACTACCAATATATTGAATTATTTAAAAATATATTGTAGTATATACTATATCTATTAGACGAAAATAAAAATAAAAAGTTCAACTAAGGAGACTAAATGTACAAAAATAAATTAAATAAAATACTTTTAAATGATGAACCATCAAAAGAATTATATAAATTAATTGAAAATGGTGAAATGAAAGATATAATTCCAGAATTAATTAAGCTTAAAGGATTTAATCAACATACTCCCTATCATGATAAGGATATATTAGACCATACAATGACTGTAGTGGATTCAATAAAGCCAAAATTAATATTAAGAATGGCTGCTTTGCTTCATGATATAAGTAAACCTGATTGTTTTACAATTGATGAAAAGGGAAGAGGACATTTTTATGGACATCATATTAAATCTGCTAATGAAAGTGAAATAATACTCCAAAGGCTTGGATATGGTGAAGAATTTATAGAAAACGTACAAATACTTATTAGATATCATTATATTAAAGATATAAATAAAAATATAAAAGAAAAAGGTATAGAAAAATTCATCGATGATGTAGGGGAAAATAGATTGGAAGATATACTTGAATTGATTAAGGCTGATATCATGGGGAAATCAGACTCTAATAATTTTGATGTAATTAACAAATTAAAACAAATGATTAATGATTATATAAAAAAAGATATTGAACAATAAATTATCCAGTATCTTTTTTATCAAGATTTTTTACATAATTCCCATATAGTATTTCCATTTTAATATTCTTAGAACAGATTCGTTTAATCTATCCATTGATATTTCTTCATTTTTTACTGCGTTTAAAATAGCATTATAGCTTGTTTCATAATCTGTAACTATAAGCATGTCATTTCCTGCTAAAAGGGCTACAACTTCTGGTGATTTACTTAGCTGTAAGTTTGTTATAGAACCCATAGATAAATCATCAGTCATTATGACACCGGTAAAATTCAACTCATTTCTTAATATCGTAATTACTTCTTTAGATAAAGAAGCAGGTAATTCTGCATCCATAGATTCAATTATATTATGAGAAACTAATATACTTTCTACGCCAGTTTCAATTCCAGCTGAAAAGGGAAGAAAGTCATTGTTTTTAAAGTTACTATAGGGACGGTTATCATATGCAGAACCTGTATGAGTATCTACATTATTTCCATATCCAGGGAAATGTTTTAATGTACCGGAAATCCCGCTTTCCTTCATAGCTTCAACTACTATATTGACATATTTTGATGTTTCTTCTGCCGACTTTCCAAATGCTCTTTGATAAATAAAATCAGTTTTATTTTCTGAAACATCAGCGACTGGGGCTAAATTCAAATTAATACCAAGGTCTAGCAAGAGATTTGATTTAGTGTAAGTATCATTTTTTATCTCTTCAAATCCACCTATGTTATATAATTCTTGAGGTGATTTGAACCTTTCATCTGCTAACATATAATTTGAACTGACTCTGACAACTGTTCCACCTTCTTCATCAACACCGATAATCATTGGGATTTTACTTTTGTCCTGATAAGATTCTATATCCTTTATTACATCATCTTTTGTCTTATCAACAAAGTCTCTACCAAACAATATAAATCCACCTGGTTTCATAGACATAAAATAATCTAAATCTTCTGGTAAGGGACATCTTACTAAAAAGATTTGACCAACTTTTTCTTCTATAGAAAGTTCTTCTAAAGTTTTTAAAGCAATATCTTCATATTCATCAAATAGTTCCTTATTATCTTCATTATCTTTTTCTTCGTCAGCATCAGGTTCTGTTTTATTATCTTCATGTTCAGATTCGTTTTCTTTAGGCATTTCATTCATATTGTTATCATTTTCATTCAGTCCAACAATACTATATCCTAAAGTAAATAGTAGTGATAATGTAAACAGTAATATTAAAAATTGTTTAATAATATTTTTCATGTATATTTATCTCCATTATAAATTTAATATTTAAATAATAACATTATGTTATTATGATTTCAATTAAAAATGCGTTCCATATATTTACTTATTGACATATTGATGGATTGAACAATTTACTTGAAACTTTTCATAGAATTAAAAAAGACTATCAAGTTATAAAGTAACTCGATAGTCTTAATTTACTTTAATAAAATATTATTCTTCTTCTGAATCTGTTTCTTCAGTTTCAGTTTCTACCTCAGATGCATCTTCAGTCTCAGGTGTTGGAACTGTATCTAATTCCATCTCAGAAACATCAGGTGCATTTAATGCATCTTCAGGAATTTCAAAATCTTCAGCTTCATTGATATTTAGTATATCCATAACCATTGTAGCTTTCATTTCTTTTAATAATTCTAGCTCTTCTTCAGGAATTTCACCTACTATTCCAGTCATTCCTGATACCATGGATAATATCATATTTCCTAAATCCATTTCATATTTAATTATTTCGCCAGATTCTTCATCTATGTATACAATAAAAGTAAGATCCCCTAATTCTCCATCAACAAAACTTTTTAGCATTTCTGCAGTCATTAGTTCTTGTTCATTAGTTGAATTAGATAATTCTTCGACGTATTCTCCAAACATATCTTTGTAAATATCTCCAGACATTGTATATTCCATTCTGAGTAAAGATTTACCTGATTCATCAGTATACTTTCCAAAGTATTTTACATCTTCAATATATTTTTCTGTTAATTCTTTATTTTCTTTAATTGTTTCTTCATCATAATTCAAAAGTTCAGCAAATAATTCGTCTTCAACTGTTGATTTCATCCATGTAATAGAATCTGTGCCATCATTCATTCCCATATATGTTGTATAATTATCCTCATCTACATTCATATACATATCCATTACAGGTACAATCATTTCTTCACCCATTACATTCATAGACATATCTGCTGATATTTTAGCTTTTAACGGGTTCATAAACATAGTCATATACATATTAACTTTCATATCCATTGTTTGAACATTACCAGTTTCATCTGGTACAGGCATAGACATGTCAATTACTACGTTAGCATCACAATTTTCCCATTCATATGATTTGTTATTTGCTTCAGTAAAAATTCCTTTAGCATCAATTGGTTCTGTTGTTATAACAACAGTATTTAATCCCATGTCCCATTGTACTTCTGAACCAAATGCTTCAATAACTGGTCTAATAGGTAAATATGTTCTACCGTCAACTATTACTGCTACAGTATCTGTTGCAATTTCTTCACCGTTTTTTAAAATGAAGTTTTCTCCAACAGGAACTTCGACAGTTGTATCACCTATGGTTGCTATAGCAATACTGCTTTCAACGTTCCAATCAACTGTTGCTCCGTATTTTTCAAGAGTTGCTCTAAATGGTACTTGAGTTCTGCCGTTTTCATCAATAAAAGGCATTCCTATTTCTTCATTAAATTCAACTTTGTTGGAATCGATATTTACAATTATTTGATCTTGAGCAAAAGCTGTAAATGACGATATAGCCAAAATTAATACTAGGCTAATTGTAAAAATAATTTTTTTCATTAAATTTCCTCCATTTTCATATATATATATATTTAAATAATACTATATTGACAATAATTAATCAAGGAAAATTCTGTATTTAAAAAAATACATCAAAGGAGAGAATATACAAACATAATAGTAATAATTTTCCAAATACAGGGTATAATTTGTTTATAAGCAATCTAGTATATAGGAAAATGAAAAAGGAGAAATTATGAGCGAACAAATTAATAACAGAGAATTTAGGAAAAAAATAATTAAAGAAGTAATTTCAGAGTTACATGAAGGAAAGAGCGTTGAAGAGGTAAAACAAAAGTTTGAAGAAGTATTTTCTGGAGTATCAGCATCAGAAATATCCGAAGCAGAACAAGCATTAATTTCAGAAGGCCTTCCTGTTTCAGAAGTTCAAAGATTATGTGATGTTCATTCTGCTGTTTTTAAGGGTTCCATTGAAGAAATTCATCAACAAATTGACCAAACAGAAATACCAGGTCATCCTGCCAATGTAATTATTCTTGAAAATCGTTTTATAGAAAAATTGATTGAAAATGAAATAACTCCTTATTTAGATAAAGTTTCAAATAAAGAAGGAATAGAATCAATTCAAAAAGGTCTTGATAAATTATCATTAATAAATATCCATTACTTAAAAAAGGAAAATCTATTATTCCCTTACATGGAGAAGTACGGAATTACTGCACCACCAAAGGTTATGTGGGGAGTAGATGATGAAATTAGAGAGCAACTAAAAGATGTTAAAATTCAGCCTACTAAACAAAAGATAGAAAGTTTAATTAATAAAATTACTGAGATGATTTTTAAAGAAGAAAATATAATGTTACCTATGCTTTTAGATTCAATGACTCAAGATGAATGGAAACAAGTTTATGATGATAGTGACGAAATCGGAAATATTATTGATAATATACAAACTTGGAAACCAAATTTAAAGGATAAGGAAGCAGTAAAGGAAGAAATTACTGAACCTGGAGTTATAACATTACCTTCTGGAATTTTTAATAAAGAAGAGTTAATTTATATGTTAGACACTTTACCTATTGATATAACATTTGTTGATAAAAATGATACGGTTAAATATTTTTCACAAAGTTCTGAGCGTATATTTCCACGTACAAAAACTATAATAGGACGCAAAGTTTCTAATTGTCATCCTCCTGCAAGTGTACATATTGTTGAGAGTATTGTTGAAGATTTGAAATCTGGGAAAAAAGACCACGAGGATTTTTGGATAAAACTCGGAAATAAATACGTATATATTCGGTACTTTGCAGTTCGTGATAATAATGGAAAATATCTTGGAGTAGTTGAAGTAAGTCAAAATATTAAACCTATACAAGATATAACAGGAGAAAAAAGATTGGTAGAAGAATAGTAGGTAGGAGCCGAATTGATGGAAGAAAGGTGTATGTCAATAGCAAGAAATATAATTGTTCTCATTATATTTCTTTTTTATTGAAGTTGATTATTTTATTTTCTAAGTATATAATTGTGTTAATTATTTTTATTATAGTCATAATGAGCGTTAGTAAAGTATTTACATTAAACTTATGTGATGAAGAAAAATTAAAATACTAGGAGGAATATATGAAATCAGGTTTTTTTAAAAACAATAGAGTAAAATTTGCAGAAAAAATGGTTGATAACTCAAGTGCAGTGTTTTTTTCCGGTAAGGCGCCTAGACAAAGCGCTGATCAGGAATATGATTTTTCCGTTGACAGGAACTTTTTTTATTTAACAGGAATAGATAAAGAGAATATGGTTTTAGTTATAAATAAAATTTTTGGAAAAGTAACTGAACAATTATACATACCTCCTGTTGATGAATTTTACGAAAAATGGTTTGGGATTCTTTTGAGAAAAGAAGAAGCTATAGAAATGTCAGATATTAAATCTATTGAAAATAGAGATAATTTCTTGACTGATTTTGCAAAAAGGCTTTCATCATCAGATAGACCTGACAATGTTTATATATTTTCATATATTACAGATAAGGATGAAGCCTATGACAATTACAGAAGTCTTGCACACTGGATGAGAAATCAGTATCCTACAATTAATATTATGAATTCTCTTGATATTGTAACAGAACTGAGAAGCTCTAAAACAGAAGAAGAAGTAAATGAAATTCAAACTGCTTTAAGATACACTAAGGAAGCTTTAGAGTTTGTTATGAAGAATTTAAAACCTGGCAGATATGAATATCAAGTTAAAGCAGATTTTGAATATCAATTAATGTTGAGAGGGTCAAAACCAAGTTTTAAAACTATTGGAGCATCAGGCAAAAATGCTGTCATACTTCATTACGTGGATTTATTAGAAAAAATAAAGGATGGAAGTATGATTCTACTTGATTTAGGAGCATTGTCTAATAATTATGCTTCAGATATTTCTAGAACTTATCCTGCAAATGGAAAATTCACTCCACGTCAAAAAGATATTTATAATATAGTTTTAGAAGCACAGGATGTAGCCATAGATGCTATGCATGTAGGTGCATCTGAAGTAGTTGTAAATGATGCAGTGAAATCGCATTTTGCAAAAGGGTTAAAAACTTTAAAATTAATAAAAGATGAATCTGATGTAGCAAAATATTATTATCATGGAATAGGCCATCCCCTTGGACTTGACGTACATGATTTAAGAAGAAGAGATAAAATTATGCAAGAAAATAATGTGTACACTGTGGAACCTGGACTATATATTAAAGAAGAAGGTATTGGTATAAGAATTGAGGATGATGTATGGGTTACAAAAAATGGTGTTATAAATTTATCACCAGATATTATAAAAACAACAAATGATATAGAAAATTTTATGAATTGAGTCGATATTCCAAATCATTTACCCCATAATCTCCGATTTCGGCTTTCCATGTAGTTAGTTCTGTACCATGCCAATCAGTACCACCTGTTTTTATCAAATTATGTTTTAAGGCAAAATTTTCATAACGATTAATTAGTTTTTTGTCATGATACGGATAATATACTTCAATACCGCCTAACCCGTGGGGTAAAAGTAATTCCATCTCAGGTAAATCTGCATTGCCTATTCGAGCAGGATGAGCAAAAACTGGGATTCCTCCAGCTAATTTTATAATTTCTACAGCTTCTGACGAATTTATTGGAAAATCTTTTATGAAGTTGCTTGGATATAAACGTACTTTTTTATTGAAGAATTCTGGCCAATCCTTCAATGTATACGGAGCTCCATTAGCAATCATTGCCTTTAATATATCTGATGGTGCAATGGATTGTTTGAATTCTGCATATTTTAATATTTTATTTAAATTAAAATTTATTATATGATTTTTTTGTAGCCATGTATATTGCTCACAAAAATGAACATAAAAATAATTGGCTAGCCTATTTAAAAGCTCTTGTAACTGCCCATTATTTATATCTATATTATACCCTAAAATATGTATAAGATGACCGTTTGAAACTGATGATATTTCAATTCCAGGTATGACTTTTATATTATGAGGTTTTGTTTTATTTATTATTTCTGCTACGCCATAAGTTGTATCATGATCAGTCAAGGATATGGCAGGTATGTTTTTTTCTTTTACGATTTCAACTATATCATCTATAGAATCTGTACCATCTGAAAACATTGAGTGAATATGCAAATCAATCATAAGTTGCTCCTAAATAAGTATATAATATATTGTATCATTTTTTAAAAATAAATGTAAGATATAATTGAAAGCTTATTGTGTTATATTTTTAATCTTTTTTTAATATAACCTTAATAACAAATGAATTTAGTTTGTGTAAAATAATAACAATTGGATTTTAAATGAGGAGAGAGATATGGAATTATTATTAGGAATATTTGTGTTTTTTGCATTTATAGTTGCAGCATTAAAAATAGGAGCTGTTATGTTTAAAATTCTGTTTACAATACTAGGAGCTGTGGTAGGTTTAGGATTGCTTGTAGTCTTATTACCATTAGGGTTAGGTTTGTTAACCATATTATTGATACCAGCTATTATTATAGGTGTAATTTTTGCAATTTTCAAGTGTATTATGGTTATTTTTTAGTGTGAATAAATTAGCTATGAATAAATTAATGTAGTAAAAGCATGCATTTGTAGCAAAATAATTTGTTGACAAATTTGTAATAATTATGTATAGTTTAGAATATAAAGAACAATAATATATGAAAGCGATGAAGAGAAGAGTAATTTAAAAATCATGATAAAGAGAACCAGAGAAGGTGTGAGCTGGGGATTGATTTAAAATGAAGATGGCCTTGGAGCTTTATACTTGAGCTTACGTTAAAGTATACCGGATGTATCCGTTATAGTACATGGTTTATGACCTATTGAGGCACATATTGTGAAATATGTGTGAAAAAGAGTGGTAACGCGATAATTCGCCTCTTAGCTTATGCTAAGAGGCGATAAATATTTGGAGGATAATATGAATAAGAAAGGCAAATATTATATAACAACAGCAATAGCATATACATCAGGAAAACCTCATATTGGAAACACTTATGAAATAGTTCTTGCAGATAGTATTGCAAGGTTTAAAAAGTTAAATGGTTATGATGTATATTTTCAGACTGGAACTGATGAGCATGGTGAAAAAATACAAATTAAAGCTGCTGAAGCAGATAAAACACCACAACAATTTGTTGATGAGGTAGCAAGTGAAATTAAATGTATTTGGAATTTAATGAATACGAGCTATGATAAAT
This sequence comes from Sedimentibacter sp. MB31-C6, assembly GCF_035934735.1. NCBI lineage: Bacteria > Bacillati > Bacillota > Tissierellia > Sedimentibacter > Sedimentibacter sp. MB31-C6. The sequence continues at coordinate 880,832 of NZ_CP142396.1, read as the reverse complement.
TTGTTCGTACTACAGATAAAGAACATGAAAAAATAGTACAGAAAATATTTAAAAAACTTTATGATCAGGGAGATATTTACAAAGGATATTACGAAGGTTGGTATTGTACACCAGATGAAGCATTTTTTACTGATTCTCAATTAGTTGATGGAAAATGTCCTGATTGTGGTAGAGAAGTACATAAAGCAAAGGAAGAAGCTTATTTCTTTAAAATGAGTAATTATGCTGACCGCTTAATGAAACACATTGAAGATAATCCAAAGTTTATACAGCCAGAATCTAGAAAAAATGAGATGGTAAATAATTTCTTAAAGCCCGGTCTTCAAGATTTATGTGTTTCCAGAACATCATTTGATTGGGGTATTCCAGTTACATTTGATGAAGGTCACGTTGTTTATGTTTGGATTGATGCATTAAGTAACTATATTACATTTTTAGGGTATGACCCAGATGGAAATCATGGAGAATTATACAACAAATATTGGCCTGCGGATGTTCATTTGATAGGTAAGGATATACTTCGTTTCCATACTATTTATTGGCCGATTTTATTAATGGCTTTAGGAGAAGAACTTCCTAAACAAGTATTTGGTCATCCTTGGCTTTTAGTTGGCGAGGGCAAAATGAGCAAGTCAAAAGGTAATGTAATTTATGCAGATGATTTAGTAGATTTATTTGGAGTCGATGCTATAAGATACTACGTACTTCATGAAATGCCTTTTGCTAACGATGGAACAATTACTTATGATTTAATAATTGAACGAATTAATTCAGAATTAGCAAATATACTTGGTAATTTAGTAAATAGAACTGTAACTATGACTAATAAGTATTTTGATGGTGAAATATTGCCTCCTACAAATCATGAACCTATAGATGATGAACTTATTAATTTAGCTCTTGAAACTCCAAAGAGAGTTGAACAAAGAATGGATACTCTCAGAGTTGCAGATGCAATAGATGAAATATTTACACTTTTAAGAAGAAGCAATAAATATATTGATGAAACGCAGCCATGGATTCTTGGAAAAGATGAAAGTAAAAAAGAAAGGCTTGGTACTGTTCTTTATAATTTGCTTGAATCTATTAGAATTTCAGCAGTGTTATTAGAGCCATTTTTACCTGAAACTGCTCAAAAAATATTTAGTCAGTTAAATACTAAAAAAACTGACTGGGATTCATTGCAACAATTTAACGGTATAATTTCTGGTGACAAGGTTGGAACTCCAGACATATTGTTTGCAAGAATAGATGCAGCAAAGAAAATAGAAGAGATAAATAGTATGTTAGGATTAAATAGTGACAAAAAGGAAGAAAAGAAACCTAAAAAAGAAGAAGTTAAGGAAGAAGATTTTATAACAATAGATGACTTTGATAAATTAGATTTAAGAGTTGCTGAGATAATTAAGGCAGAAAAGCACCCTGATGCAGATAAACTATTGGTATTCCAGTTAAAACTTGGCGAAGAAGTTAGGCAAGTTGTATCAGGTATATCTAAATACTATAAGCCTGAGGATTTAGTAGGCAAAAAAGTTGTTATGGTTTATAATTTAAAACCTGTTAAATTAAGAGGAGTAGATTCAAACGGAATGATTTTAGCAGCAGAAAAGGGAAAGAAATTAACACTTGTATCAACTTTAGAAGATATTCCAAGTGGATCAAAAATCTCATAAAAAAAATCAAGGTGCGCATTGCGCACCTTATATTTTTGTTTATTTATTATTTTTTATGCTTCCTTTTTCCAAAGACCGTGAAGATTGCAATATTCATAAGCTGCAACTACTTCGTCACCTTCAACAAGAGCAAATGTAGCAGCTGGTTCTTCTCCTGGGTTTAAGCACTTTCTTTGAAATCCTTGTTTAGTTACAAGATAAATCCATTGGATATAATGTTCTTCAGCCATTGGATGAGTTACACTACCAACTTTAACAGTAACTTTATTACCTTCTTTTTCTACTACAGGAACATGTTTCTCTTGAGCTGCATCTACAGTATTTGCTGTTAATTCTTCCATTTCTTCACCACAACATACCATATTAACACCTGAATCTTCTATCATTTCTACTAAATTTCCACATGTTCTACATATAACAAACTTTGTTTTACACATAATTTATTCCTCCTAATTTATATAATTCATATGACTACTTTATACCCACTAAAATTTATTTAAAACATTTTTTATTTTAAATTTTTGGTTTTATTTTTAATTTAATAGCAATTAAACTTATAATAGCCATAGCTATTGCCATAGACCCTATATTTAATATTGTGTTTGTTCCAACCTTAAGTGCTAAAAATATATCATCTTGAACAAAGGCAAGAATAGTTTCATATAAACCTAATCCAGGAACAATAGGAATTACTGCTGGGAAAATAAAAATAGTAGCAGGCATTTTAAAACGTCTTGCACAGATTTCTCCTAAAAAAGCAATAAACATTGTTCCGAGAAAAAAACCAAGTTTTGGATTTCCATAATTAATACAGAGTATATAAATTAAGTAACCTAATGATGCAATTAAAGAGGTATAAGCAAGAACCTTTTTAGGAGAGTTCATTATTAATGCAAAAAATAAAGATGCCATAAAACAATATATCATTTGTAATATTAATTCTTTTATCATAATTTTTCCTTTCTATTTAATAGGTAATAAACCAATTGTATAAGCTAAAGAAATAATAACACCTGCTCCTGCTGCTAAAGAAGCTGCAACAATTAAGGCTTCAGCACCTCTTGCTAATCCTGAAATTAAATCACCTCTTATAGTATCGCGTATTGCATTTGTCATAGCAAGACCTGGTAAATGAGGCATAATACCTCCAACTATTATATGATTATAATTTCCTATTTTAATTAAATTTGTTCCTACAATTGCGAAAGAGGATACTATTATACCTGCAATTATACTAGAAAAAAACTGATAAGATTGAAGGTCTTCAAATTTTTTTGTTATAAGTGTTACAATTATTCCTGATATAAGAGCTATAATAAAGCCGAAAAAACTTCCTCCAAAGAGCAATGTAAAAAATGCCGCAGAAATTCCTCCATAAAAAACTGAAAATTTATTATGTCGTGTTATTTCATTTCTTGTTTCTTCTAGTTGTTTTATTGCTTCATCTAAAGATATTAAATGATTTGTTAATTGTCTTGATATATTGTTTACCTTATGTAATTTATCTAAATTTATTGATCTTTTTTTAATTCTTCTGACAACTGTGCTGTTTTCAGTATTTTCAGTTGAAATTGTTATATAAACACCTGTAGGTGTTGCAATAGAATCTATTTCATTTACATTAAAAGATTTGCATATGAATTTTATAGTTTCCTCTGCTCTATAAGTTTCTCCGCCACTTTCTAGTATGATTTGTGAGGACAATTTAATTACTTTTAATAGTTTGCTTACAATGACTTCCAATTTATTTCACCTCAATTTTTAATTCAATGAAATTATATCACATAATTATTATCATAAACATTTTTTTATAAAAAAATATATATTTACTGAGAAAAAAGAAAAATTATGTTATAATATATTAACAAGAAATTAAATTTATATTAAATAACTCGTAGTCTTAAAAATATTTATTGCAATATGATAATATAAAAAATGGGAGAACATAATGAGAGAGAGGGAAATAAAGGTCTTAAATATAGATAAAGATGAAATAGAGAGAAAACTTATTAAAATAGGTGCCTATCTTATTAAAGATGAGGAACAAACAAATATAAGATTTGATACTGAGGATAACTTTTTAAAAAAAAATCACAAAGGATATTTAAGAATAAGAATAACAAAGAATTTATTAAATGGAGAAATTAAAAATACCCTCACATTGAAAAGAAGTATTAATAGAGATAAGTTAAGAGTTAACGAAGAAACTGAAACGGAAATTTCTAATTGGAAAGATACTGTGAAAATCCTTGAAATTATGGGTTACAAGCAAAAAAGACCGGGATATAAACATCGAAAGTCCTACTCATATGATAACATATTTTTTGAAATAGATATATGGGATAAAGAAACATATTCAAAACCATATTTAGAAATTGAAATGTCTTCAGAAGATGAATTAGAGAAAGCAATAAAGCTTTTGGATTTAGATAGAAAACAAATAACTACCAAATCAATTGATGAATTGAATAAAGATTAAGTAAATTAGGAGGAAAAATGGTTTTAGTTGTTGACATTGGAAATACCAATATAGTTGTTGGTGTTTATAAAAATGATGAACTTATTGGTAATTGGAGAATGGTTACCAGAAGTGAAAAAACATCTGATGAGTATGGTATATTTATATTAAATTTATTAAAATATGAGAATATTGACTATAAAAAGATAAACGGTGTTATTGTTTCTTCAGTAGTGCCAAATGTAATGCATTCATTTCAGAATGCTATGAAAAAATATTTTAATATTGACCCTTTAATAGTAGGACCTGGAATAAAAACAGGAATAACTATTAATACTGATAATCCAAGAGAAGTAGGAGCAGATAGAATTGTTGGTATAGTTGCAGCATATGAAATATATGGAGGACCACTTATTGTAATAGATTTTGGAACAGCAACTACCTATGATGTTGTTAGCGAAAAGGGAGAATTTAAATATGGTATAACATCTCCTGGAGTACAAATATCAGCTGATGCATTGTGGCAAAGAACAGCGCAACTTCCAAAAATTGAAATCAAGAAACCAGATTCAATTCTTGCAAAAAATACTATTACAAGTATGCAAGCAGGACTAGTTTACGGATATATTGGACAAATTGAATATATAGTAAAAAAACTCAAAGAAGAAATGAATAATGAAGAAATGAGGGTTATTGCAACTGGAGGGTTAGGTAGAATAATGGCCGATTCTACATCTTCTATCAATGTATATGATTCAGACCTTATATTCAAAGGTTTAAAGATTATTTATGATAAAAATATGGGTAAAAGTTGAGTTATGGAGATTCTGAGCGTTAGCGAAGAATCTCCATTGTTTATATATTTATTATAAAAAACTCTTTTAAAATTAAAAAAATGTGTTATAATAACTCTATAAAGAACAAATGTTCGAGTAATAGAGGTGATACTTTGAAACAGATAATAATGCATATTGATGTTAACTCAGCATTTTTGTCATGGACATCAGCATATGAGATGCAAATGGGGATAGATAGAGACATACGAAAAGTACCTTCTGTAATAGGTGGCAATGAAAAAAATCGTCATGGAATTGTTTTGGCAAAATCTATGTCTGCTAAAAAATTCAAAATACAAACTGGAGAATCTCTTCTCGAAGCAAGGCAAAAATGTCCAAATTTACTAGTAGTACCCCCAGATTATAGAGTATATACAAGGGCAAGTAAGGCTTTAATAGAATTTCTAAAAACATTTACTCCAGATGTAGAAATATTTAGTATAGATGAATGCTTTTTACGTTTTACAGATATCAATAAAAAAGAAGCAGTTAAGTTAGCTTACAAAATTAAAGATATAGTTTATAAAAACTTTGGATATACCGTAAATATTGGAATTTCGGAAAACAAGCTTTTAGCAAAACAGGCTGGCGATTTTGAAAAGCCTAACAAATGTCATACTTTATTTAGTGACGAAATAAAAGAAAAATTATGGGTCCTTCCTGTAGAAGATTTATTTATGGTTGGAAGGAAAACTAAACCAAAATTAAACAAATGGGGTATATATACAATAGGTGATTTAGCAAATGCTGATTATAAGCTAATATCCTCAATGTTAAAATCCCATGGTAGATTAATATATAATTATGCTTGGGGTAGAGATGATTCAATGTTTAAACCGAAAGATTCAATTAAAAGTGTTGGCAATAGCAGTACATTAAAATTTGATGTTACTAATACGGAAACTGCACATATAATATTGCTCAGTTTGGTAGAAATGACTGCCTGGCGTTTAAGAGAAGCAAATATGAGTTGCAGAGTAGTTAGTGTAAGTATAAAAGATAAGAATTTTAAGTATTCTTCAAAACAAAGAAAACTTTTATATTTCACTAATTGTACTCGAGATATTTATATAAGTATATGCAGATTATTTGATGAATTATGGGATAATAAACCAATAAGGCAATTAGGAGTATCTATATCAGATTTAGAATATTCACATAAAAAGCAAATTAATATATTTCAAGATGAACTTAGTGCAAAAAATGAAATTTTAGATAAAACTGTTGATATAATTAGAACAAAGTATGGAGATGAAGCTATTATTAGAGGTGTATTTGCCAATAGCGATTTCAAACCACTTCTGGGGGGATATCCAGATGATGAGTATCCAGGTATGAGTAGTATATTGTAAAAAGGTGAGATTATGAAAATTTTAAATGAACCCATAAAAGTCATGGTTATTTTTAATACAGATGGCAAGATACAGCCAGTTAAATTTAGACTTGATGATAAAGTTGTAAGAATTGAAAGAATAATGAAATTTTACGAAGAAAAAATAGTTGGAAACACACGACTTGTTTTTGTTTGTTTGCATAAAGGTAAGGATATTTTTGAGCTTAAATATGAGTTAGACAGCAGAACTTGGTACTTATTTAAAATGTGAATATTACTTGCATGCAATTCACTGTTGTCATTAAAAAGCTATGATGATATAATATGTTATCGACTAGAAAGTCATTAATTAACTTTTAGATAAAAATTATTATTATTAGTTAGTAGTTAATTTGGAAAAAGGGGTGAGCTAATGAGCGAATTAGACATATTGGCTGAAAAGGCAAAGACAGATGAAACTATAATGAGCGACTTAATTTTAAAATATGAAAATTTCATACTAAAATGCGCATCCTCAACAGCTCATAATTATATTTCTAAAAGTGATGATGAATATGCTGTTGCTCTTCATGCATTCTCAGTAGCGATAAAAAACTACTCTATAAATAAAGGTAGTTTTTTAAATTTTGCGGAATTAGTAATACGAAGGCGACTTATAGATTACATTAGAAGTAAGTCAAGATATGCTTCTGAAATTTCAATCAATCCATCAATATTTAATTCTGAAATAGATGAAGAAGAATCATCATCTATAAGTATTAAAGTTACGGAAAAAATATCAAAAGAAACTGACAATTCAGTGAATTTAGAAATAGAACTTGCTAACGAGGTTTTATCTACATATGGGTTTTCTTTTTTTGATTTGGCAGATTGTTCCCCGAAGGCTAGGAAAACTAAGAAGTCATGTGCTAAGGCAGTTGCGTTTATTTTAAAGAATCCAATATTAGTGAGTAATATGAAAGTTAAAAAAACACTACCTTTAAATTTGATAGAAAAAAATACTAAAATACCCCGTAAATTATTAGAGCGTCATCGAAAATATATAATAGCAGCAGTAGAGATAATATCCGGAGATTATCCATATCTTGCAGAATATATACGATACATTCGGGAGGAGTTAAAAAAATGAAAGCAGTAGTAGTAGAAATAAGAGATAATCTTGCAGCAGTCTTGTCCGAAGATGGTTGTATAACTAAAATTAAGAACAAGAATTATGCGATAGGACAGGAAATAGTAATTACGAATAATAATAAATATATTAAATGGGTAGTTACAGCGGCAGCGGCAATTATGCTTTTCATAACTCCGGCATGGGCTTACCTGACACCATACTCCTATGTAAGTGTAGATGTCAATCCATCTTTTGAATTTTCAATAAATAGATTTGATCGTGTATTAGAAGTAAAGGCTGTTAATGATGATGGTAAAGAAATAATAAAGGAAATTGACATAAAAGAACTGAAAAATAAAGAAATATCAGAGGCGATTAAAAATGTTCTTAACAAATTAAAGGATGATGGATATCTTATTGAAGGAAAAGAAGGCGGAGTTATAGTAGCAACATCAAGCAAAACTCAAGAAAAGACAGATAGATTAGCAGAAACAATAAGGTCTGCTGTTGAAATAGAAGTGGAAAAAATAGAAAAAGCTGAAGAAATAATAAATAAAGATGATGAAATAACTATAGTTTCTGAAAATAATATAGATGATGAAAAAGATTTAGATGATAAAATAGAAACTGATAATAAGAATAAGGGCATAAGGATTGATGTGATTGGTGTTGGTCAAGAGCGTGTAGAAGAAGCTAGAGACCTTGGTGTTACGCCAGGCAAGTTAAATCTGTTAGAAAAGCTTCAAGAAGCTACAGGAAATTCAGAAGATTTTGATTTAGATGAATGGTTAGATAAGCCAGTTAAGGATATCATAAAGGCAACAAAAGAGTATAAAATAGGTAATAAGAAAGAAAATAAAAATCATATTGATGACAAAACCGATAATAATAACAAAATAAAAAAAAATGATAAAGAAAAAAAATATGAAAAAAGTAATATAGACGAAAAAGATGATAAATATAATGATATGGATGATTTGCAGGCGATTGTAATGTCTATAGATAAAAAAGCTAACAATATAGAAGTAAAAATGCTTCATAATGGTGAAGTTGAAATAATTTATATTGATGATAATACTAGTATAAAGAGTGATGGCGGAAAGAATATTAAAGAAAATAATATAAAAGTTGGCGATGAAATAAAAATAGATATAGAGCTTGAAGACGATGTTTTTCATGCTAATGATATAAAAGTAGTTACCATAACAAATGAGAAGACTGAACCAAAAGGTTCTAAGTTCAATGACAATGAACAAGATAATAATGATAATAATGGTAACAACAATGGTAATAAAGACAAAAAAGATAACAAAGATAACAAAGATAACAAAGATAACAAAGATAACAAAGATAACAAAGATAACAAAGATAAAAAGGATAACAAAGATAACAAAGATAAAAAGGATAACAAAGATAACAAAGATAAAAAGGATAATAAAGACAACAATAAAAACAATAGAAATAATGGCAATAAAGGCAATAATGGCAATAAAGGCTATAAATATTATGATAGTGATAACGACAATTAATTGTGATGAAATAAATAAATAACTATTTGACAAATAATTATTTATTTAGTATTATAAAATTAGTTAAAGAATAAACTTATAGTATATTGACAGAATTAATTAGTTAGATAAACACCTGTGGGACGTATAATGTTTCACAGGTATTCTTATATTTTAAAGGGGTATTTTATGACTGATTTTATAGTTAAGAAATTTATAAAGGATTATGATAATATAAAAAGTTCAGAAGTTAGAACATCATATGGAAAACTGGGGAGTTTAGTTGGAATTATTGCAAATTTCATATTAAGCTTAAGTAAAATTGCAACAGGAACGTTATTTAACAGTATATCCATAACAGCAGACGGAGTTAATAATTTATCTGATGCTGGTTCGTCGATTGTTTCTTTAATTGGCTTTAAAATATCTGCTAAACCAGCAGATAAAGATCATCCATTTGGTCATGCTCGATTGGAGTATATAACTGGTCTTATTATTGGCTTCATAATATTATTACTTGGATTTGAACTTATTAAATCTTCGATAAATAAAATAATTCACCCAGAAGCAACAAAGTTTTCTATTTTAATGATTATTGTGTTAATATTTTCAATAGTAATAAAACTTTGGTTAAGTTATTTTAATGGTAATCTAGCTGATAGAATTTCTTCAACAACAATGAAAGCTACAGCTTTGGATAGTAGAAATGATGTTATTGCAACTAGTGCAGTATTAGTGTCTGTAATTATAACAAAGTTTACAGGCTTTGAAATAGATGGTTACATGGGAACTTTAGTTGCTTTGTTTATCATATATTCTGGAATAAGTATATTGAAAGATATACTGAATCCATTGTTAGGGGAAATGCCTGATGAAGAATTAATTCAATCAATTGAAAATAAAATATTGGAGTATGAAGGAATCATTAATATACATGACCTTGTTGTACATAATTATGGACCGAATAGGTACTTTGCAACAGTTCATGCAGAAGTTGATGCAAAAGAAGACATATTAAAATCTCATGATTTAATAGACAATATAGAAAGAGATTTTTCAAATGATTTGAATATTAATTTAGTAATACATTTAGACCCAATAATAACTGATGATAAAGAGATAAACAGTTTAAAAGAAATGGTTGAAACTATAGTGATGTCCATTGACAATGACCTTTCCATACATGATTTTCGAGTTGTCAAGGGAGACACTCATACTAATTTGATATTTGATGTTGTTGTACCAGTAGATTATAATATTCAATCAAATGAATTAGTTAATCAAATTGATAACTTAATCAAAAAAGAAAATAACACTTATTTTGCAGTAGTGACTATTGATAAAAATTATGTTTCTACATATGTTAATAAACCAAAATTGAAATAGTTATTAGTTATATTAATGATAGGAGGTGGTAAATATGAGTATATTTGAGATATTAATGCTTCTTTGTTTTGGAGCTGCATGGCCTTTTTCGATTTATAAATCTTATAAATCAAAATCTGTTGCAGGTAAGAGTCCGTATTTTTTAGTAATATTGATGTCAGGGTATGTTTTTGGAATTTTAAATAAAATTATATATAATTTTGATGTAGTAATTTATTTGTACGGTCTTAATTTAATAATGGTATCTACTGATTTTATATTATACTTGAGAAATATAAAACTAGCAAAAGACGAAAAAAATAATGTAGGGTAGGCATTTTATGCCTACCGCGGAACGCATAAAATGCGTTCCCTACTGTTTACCGCTGCAACCAAGAACATCTCGCATTTTATGAGCAACCATATCTTTTATAGCATCTCTGCCTGGTCCTAAATATTTACGAGGATCAAATTCAGAAGGCTTTTCTTCTAAAATTTGTCTAATGCATGCAGTCATAGCAAGTCTTAAATCAGTATCTATGTTTATTTTACAAACTCCCATTTTTGATGCTTTTTTCAGCATCGCCTCAGGTACACCGGCAGCTCCTGGGATTTTTCCTCCATATTTATTGCATAAATCAACGAACTCCTTAGGTACTGATGATGAACCATGTAGTACTAGAGGAAAATCTGGTAACAATTTTGCAATAGTTTCTAATCTATCAAAATCAAGACTTGGATTACCTTTGAATTTATAAGCACCATGACTTGTACCAATAGCAATTGCTAATGAATCAACACCTGTTCTTTGTACAAATTCAGCTGCTTGTTCAGGGTCTGTATATGTAGCATCCTTTGTATTAACCTTTATGGCATCTTCAACTCCAGCTAATTTTCCTAGTTCAGCTTCTACTACGACGCCTTTACTATGAGCATACTCTACAACCTTTTTCGTAAGAGCTATATTTTCTTCGAATGGATATTTTGAACCATCAATCATAACAGAAGTAAAACCGTCATCAACACATGATTTGCATATTTCAAAACTTTCACCATGGTCAAGATGCAAAACTATATCAAGATTTGAATCTTCAATAGCTGCTTCAACAAGCTTTCTTAAATAAATTGGATTTGCGTATTTTCTTGCTCCAGCAGACACTTGAAGGATTAATGGTGCATTTTCTTGTCTAGCAGCTTCAACAATACCTTGAATAATTTCCATATTGTTTACATTGAAGGCACCAACAGCATAATTTCCTTCATAAGCTTTTTTAAACATTTCTTTTGATGTTACAAGTGACATTTTATTACCTCCTGGTATATTGTAAATTATTGATATTTAAGTGATTATATATTGATTATACTATAATGAAAAATAAAAAACAGCTATATTTTGTAATATACTTTAAATTTATTTGTATAATATTTGAAAATAGATACAAAATAAAGAAATAAAAAGAAAATAAAAGCAATTTTAAGAAATAGTTATAATTAATAGCATATTTGACTATAATTGATTAATTTGCGTTAAAACAATACTTGAAAACAGGGCAACAATTGAGTATTATATACATTGTAAGTGTTAGCACTCTACAAAGATGAGTGCTAACAATTCTGAGTAGATAATTAAATTAATTTTAAATTAAATTTAAGTAGGAGGAATTAAAATGACAGTAAAGCCACTGGGCGAAAGAGTAGTAATTAAAATGATTGAAGCAGAAGAAAAAACTAAAAGCGGTATAGTTTTACCAGGCTCTGCAAAGGAAAAGCCACAAGTAGCAGAAGTTCTTGCAATCGGTTCAGGAATAACATCAGATGAAAAGAAAAAGGATGAAATAAAAGTTGGAGATAAAGTTATTTTCTCTAAGTTTGCAGGAACAGAAGTTAAAATTGATGGTGAAGAATTAATTATTATTAAATTATCTGACATATTGGCAGTTGCTGAATAAAAAATAAGAGAGGTAGATAAAATGGCAAAGATTATTAAATTTGATGAAGATGCACGCCGTTCAATGGAAAAAGGCGTTAATGCTTTAGCTGATACTGTTAAAGTAACATTAGGACCTAAAGGAAGGAATGTAGTATTACAAAAATCTTTTGGTTCTCCAGTAATTACTAATGATGGAGTTACAATAGCAAGAGAAATTGAATTATCAGACCCTTATGAAAATATGGGAGCCCAATTAGTAAAAGAAGTTGCTACTAAAACAAATGATGTAGCAGGAGATGGGACTACTACAGCTACGTTATTAGCTCAAGCTATAATTAGAGAAGGTTTGAAAAACGTAGCAGCTGGTGCTAATCCTATGATACTAAAGAGAGGTATCCAAGCAGCAGTTGAAGCAGCAGTTGCTGATTTAAAAAGTGCTAGTAAAAAGGTAGAAACTTCTGAAGAAATAGCACAAATAGCATCTGTATCAGCTGGTGATGAAGAAATAGGAAAATTAATATCAGAAGCAATGGACAAAGTTGGCAAAGACGGTGTTATTACTATTGAAGAATCAAAAACTATGGAAACTGAATTGACTGTTGTAGAAGGTATGCAATTTGACAGAGGGTACTTATCAGCATATATGGTTACTAATACAGAAAAAATGGAAGCTGAATTAGAAAATCCATATATATTAATTACAGACAAAAAAATAACTAACATACAAGAAATATTACCTATATTAGAACAAGTAGTTCAAACAGGAAAATCTCTTGTTATAATTGCAGAAGATATAGAAGGTGAAGCATTAGCTACTTTAGTTCTTAATAAATTGAGAGGAACATTCAATTGTGTAGCTGTAAAAGCTCCTGGTTTCGGTGACAGAAGAAAAGAAATGTTAAGAGATATAGCTATTTTAACAGGCGGGGAAGTTATAACTGAAGAATTAGGATATGATTTAAAAGAAACAACTGTAGAAATGTTAGGTTCTGCAGGAACAGTTAAAATAGATAAAGAAAATACTGTTATAGTTAATGGTTCTGGAGATTCTAATGCTATTCAAGAGAGAGCAAGCCAAATCAAAGCTCAATATGAAGAGTCAACTTCAGAATTTGATAAAGAAAAGTTACAAGAAAGATTAGCTAAATTAACAGGTGGAGTAGCAGTTATAAGTGTTGGAGCAGCTACAGAAACTGAAATGAAAGAAAAGAAACTTAGATTGGAAGATGCCTTGAATGCTACTAGAGCAGCAGTAGAAGAAGGTTTAGTGTCAGGTGGCGGTGTTGCTTTATTAGCTACAACTAGCGAAGTTTCAAAAGTAACAGAAACATTGACTGGAGATGCAAAAACAGGTGCTAAAATAATTGAAAAAGCATTAGAAGAACCTGTTAGACAAATTGCTATAAATGCTGGACTTGAAGGTTCTGTTATCGTTGAGAAAATAAAAAATAGCGAAAAAGGTATAGGTTTTGATGCTTACAATGAAAAATATGTAAACATGATAGAAGCTGGTATAGTAGACCCAACTAAGGTAACAAGATCAGCTTTACAAAATGCAGGATCTGTAGCTTCAATGTTATTGACAACAGAAGCAGCTGTTGCTGATGAGCCAAAGGATGATGAACCTGCGATGCCTCCAATGGGCGGAGGAATGCCAGGAATGATGTAAATGCAAAGAGGGAGAAAGCCCCTTTTAGAAATATGAAAGCAGCCAACGGAGAAATCCGTTGGCTGTTTTTGCTTTATAACAAAAATAATAATCTATAATAACACAATATTTTACAAAGTTTTGCAAAATAATATTGTTATATATTTAAAATTTTGTTACAATTTCTATAATAAAATTAATTTATATAAAGGAGTTTTATAGATGGCAAAGGTTATATCAATATCAAATCAAAAAGGTGGAGTTGGAAAAACAACGACAACAGGAGCGGTTGCCGCTGGATATAAATTAAAGGGTTATAGAGTTTTGTGTCTTGATTTAGATCCTCAATCAAATTTAAGTTTTAGTGTTGGAGCTGAATCCGAAGATTGCCCAACTATTTATGATATATTAAAAGGCGAAGCTAAGACATCTTTTTCAATTCAAAAAACTCCTTCCTTTGATATTATTTCTTCTAATATACTTTTGAGCGGAATTGAGTTGGAATTCACACAAACAGGTAGGGAATTTCTATTAAGGGAAGCATTAAATACAATAAAAGATAAATATGATTATATATTTATTGATACGCCTCCTGCTTTAAGTATTTTAACAGTTAATGCCTTTACTGCTTCTGATTATATAATAATTCCAATGCTAGCTGATATTTTTAGTTTACAAGGTATTGCTCAATTATCAGAAACTATTGATAAAGTTAAGAAGTATTGTAATCCAAATTTAAAAATAGAAGGAATTGTACTTACAAAATTTAACAAAAGAACAATTTTAAGTAGAGAAATAAGGGGTACAGCGGAGTTAATAGCAGATGAACTTAAAACTAGTTTGTTAAATACTACAATAAGGGCAAGTGTTGCTGTAAAAGAAGCTCAAACAAGTCAAAAAACTGTATACGAATATTCACCTAAAAATGGTGCAACATTGGATTATATGAATTTGGTAGAAGAACTTCTAGAAAGAGGTATATAAACAATGGCAAAGACAAAGAAAACATTTGATAAAGAATTAATGTACAAAAAAATAATGCCTTCTAATATTAAAAAAAATAACGATAATGAGAAACAAGAGATAGAAGATGTACAAGATGAACTAGAATTGCAAAATGAAATAAAGACAAAAATAGCCACATCAGTAGATGCTATAAAATTCAAAGATGAATCTTCAATGTTTCAAAACAAAGAGATAAATGTAAGAAGAGAAGAAAAAGATGAAGTAATATTATATAACATAACGGAGAAACTCGTACTTAATAAGCTTGACTCTACTCTTAAAAAGATGAATTGTTGCAAGTGCGATCGTTGTAAAAAGGATGTAGTTGCGTTAGCGTTAAACAATCTTAAACCAATATATGTTGTTGCTACAAAGGATGAAGTTGAGAAAAAAATCAAAGAATATGACAAGATAGGACTTCAAGTTACGACAGCAGTGTTAAAGTCAGCTTTAACTGTAAGAAAGAATCCGAGACATTAAAAATTAAATTTTTATACTAAAGTTTTATTAAATTATGACGATACTTTTATTATAAAGACTATTAAATAGAGGTGGTTTATATGGAAAATACATTAAGGGATTTAAAAGAAATAAACAATGAGGATACTTTAAGAGATAAATATCTAACTTTTTTTACAGATAAGCAGCTTTTTGGAATTCCTATAGCTGATGTTGTGCAAATAGTAGGAGTGCAAGAAATCACATCAGTTCCTGAGTTTCCAAATTATGCAAAGGGAATAATCAATTTGAGAGGTACAATTATTCCAATTATTGATATGAGATTGCGACTTAATAAAGAAGAAATTGAATATAATGAAAGAACTTGTATAATTGTAACTAATATTCAAGGAGTTTTTATTGGATTCATAGTAGATTCAGTAAATGAAGTTACGAATATAGATAAAAATAATATATCAGAACCACCTAAAATGGGTGTGGATTATATTAATTCTTATATTACTGGAGTTGCAAAACAAGAAAATAAAATAATATTGTTATTAAACACTCAAAAGCTGCTAAATGAAAAAGAAGTAGAAATGGTAACAAGTTTCGATTAATAAAAATAATTATGATAATACTGAATATGGCATAACAGGAGAAAAATATGTTTGATGAAATAAATAAGGAACAAAATGAAGAGATGGAATTTCCTTGGTTAATATTTAAACTTAAGGAGAATTTATATACTGTAAACAGCAAAATGATTACTTCAATAGTAATAACACCTGAAAATATAACGTACGTCCCCAATGTTCCTAAATATATCAATGGATTGATACACCTAAGAGGGAATGTAATTCCTCTAATTGATTTGAGGGTTCTTTTTAACATGAAATCAATTAAAGAAGAACTTGAAGAATCAAAAAACTTATCAGAACAAAATGAAACAAATAACAATAAAAATGATAATGATAATGAAAAAGAAATGGTAGTTGTTTTAGAAAATGACAATACTTTCGTAGGTATTATGGTTGATGAAGTACTTTCAGTCGATAATATAATTCCTTTTGAAGAAACAGAGGAAATTAAAAAAATTAATAAAAGTAATTATATAAAAGGAGTTGCTAAAGGCGAAAAGAGTAATGACATACTTTTAATTTTAGATGAAGACAAATTAATGAATCTAGCTTAGATTATAATAATTTTTAACGGGAGTTTAAAATGAAGAGAAAGTTTAAAATAGGAAATCTAGGTAATAAGTTTAGTAGAAAAAATTCAAAAAGTATGAAAAACATGAAAAGTTCAAAAAACTTTAAAAATATGAAAATAGGCAGAAGATTACTTTTATGTTTTAGTATAATTATTGGTGTTTTTATTATATCGATGATTTTTTCAATAATAAATATAAAAACAGTTTCTAACAATATGAATCGTTTTAATGAAGAATGTTATGAGGTTGAAAAATTAGCTTTAGAAACAAAATTAAATATTAGTAATGTAGAAAGCGCTATTTTTAAAAGTACTACAACACCTACAAAATCTTTAATTGAGCAATATACTAATGAAATATCAAATGGACTTAAAGAATCAGAAGATTCTATTTCTGAATTAAAGAAAAAACTTCCAGATTATAATGATATAATTGTTCAAATAGAAAATACATTGAACTTAACTTCTGAAATTAGCGTTGAACTTATTGATTTATTAAGTCAAAGTAGAAATACACAGGCATTAGATATTATGAACAATCAATTAATGCCACTTTTAAAAACAATTGAAAGTTCAATGAATGTGTTAAGCTCTGACTTAAGTGATGTTGCTGAAAGCTTTGTAGTTCAGTCAAATGTTACAATTCGAAATTCTATGATAGTGTTAGCAATTCTTCTTGCTATAGATATTATAATAGCTATATTTTTAAGCGGACTTGTAACTAAAAGTATTGTAACACCTACAAAAGAAATATCAGAGGCTGCTAATGCAATAAGTAGGGGCGACTTAAACTACAAAATTAGTTATACTTCTGATGATGAATTAGGTGCAGCAGCAATGGGAATGAACAATACTATGGACACTTTGCAACTTTATATTGGAAAAATTAATGATATTTTAAATAAAATGGCTACAGGAGATATGACAGCTAATATTGATATAGACTTTGTAGGTGGATTTGCTCCAATTAAAGATTCTGTAGATCAAATATTAGCTTCTTTAAATAGTACCCTTAATAAAATAAATGAATCGGCAGAACATGTTTCTAGTGGTTCAAACCAAGTGGCTGGAGGAGCTCAAGCATTATCTCAAGGGGCAACTGAACAAGCAAGTTCAATTGAAGAGCTATCTGCATCCATAAGTGAAGTATCCGAACAAGTAAAAGCTAATGCAGGGATATCTAATGATGTTAGCGAAAAAACAAAAAATGTAGCAAAACGTGTTGAAAATGGCAGTAAACAAATGGAATTAATGACGGATGCTATGGAAGATATTAAGAAATCATCAGAAAATATAGCGAAAATCATAAAAGTTATTGATGATATAGCGTTTCAAACTAATATACTTGCATTAAATGCAGCAGTTGAGGCTGCCAGAGCTGGAGATGCTGGTAAAGGCTTTGCAGTAGTAGCTGATGAAGTGAGGAATCTTGCTTCAAAAAGTGCAGAAGCAGCTAAAAATACTACAGCACTAATTGAAAATTCAATTAAAGCAGTTAAAAATGGAAATAAAATTGCTGACGGAACATCTGAGATTATGAAAATAATAGTTGAAGAAATGCATACTTCTTCTGAATTAATTGATAAAATTACGGATGCATCTAATGAACAAGCTACTTCTATAATGGAGATCACACAAGGTGTCGAACAAGTATCAGCTGTTGTTCAAACAAATTCTGCTACAGCGGAAGAAAGTGCAGCTGCCAGTGAAGAATTAAGCGGACAGGCAATTGTTTTAAAAGAATTAGTTGATAAATTTAAGTTAAAAAGTATAGAAGAAAAGGAATATGCAATATAAAGTTATAAAAATAAATAAAAAAAGGTAAACTTTTATTTGTTTCATACGATAAATATATTGAGAATATAAGATAGGGGATAATCAATGAAAATCCAAAATATAAATAAATATATTAACTTTAAAGGTAATTCCAAACCTGTAAAAAGTGATGATTTCACAAAAAACAATAAATATGATGTAATAGAAATAAAACATAAAACAAAGCATAATTATAATATTTCTAAAAAAGAACTAGATAATATAAAAAAAGATATTACAACTCAAATCAATAAAGAAGCTAGCACCGATAAGATAGCTAAAATTAAAAATAGAATTGATAACAATAACTATAAAATAGACGTTGATGAAATCGTCAGAAGACTTTTAGATAATTAATTAAAGTGGGGTACAATAATGGAACAAATGGATGCTTTATATAGAATACTCCAAGAATGTATTGAATTATATGAAAATTTTCTGGAGTTGGAATATGAAAAATATGATGTAGTAATAAAAAATGATATCGAAAAACTTGATGAAATAGTAGCTAAAGAGCAAGTATTTTATATGAAAATGAGAGGCGTTGAACAAAAAAGAGAGAAATTAATTGTAAATATGAATATGAAAGAAAAAACTCTCAAAGAAATTATATTGTTGTCTGAAGAAGATAAAAAACATATAATGACAAGTTTATACGATAAATTAACTAAACTTATAACAGATGTAAAAAAAATAAATGGTTTATGCAAAACACTTATTGAAGTAAGACTTCACAGAATTGACAAAGTAATGAGTGAAATGGGTGAAAATAATAATACCTATACTAATAGAGAAGCAAAAAATAGTAAATATAAGAGCCGTTTAATTTCTAAAAAAATATAATTAGGAGATTAATATGTTAAGATCAACATTTTTAGGGTACAAAACAGCAACTAGCGCATTAACTGTGAATCAAAATATGTTGGATATTGTTGGACAAAATATTTCAAATGTTAATACAAAGGGATATACAAGACAAAGACTGGATATATCTTCTGTATCTTTTAGTACTAAAAATTTAAAATTTGGTATTGATGGTGTAGTTATAGGACAAGGAGTAGGAGCAGATGGTGTAAGTCAATACAGAGACTCTTTCCTTGATTTAAGATATAGGATGCAAGCTGCTAATGCAGGAGGCGAAAGTGCCCAGTTAGAGGCGTTAAGTGATTTAGAAACTGTTTTTGATGAAGTAGCTATGGAAGGTCTTGATGCTCAATTTTCTGATTTATTAGAACAGTTACATTCTTTAACTTCTAGTACATCAGACCCTGTTATGGAAGGCGTTGTAAGAACATCTGCTAAAATGTTAACTCAAATGTTCAATGATTATTCAAAACAAATAAATACAATTAGAAATCAACAACTTACATATTTAGAAGATGGTGCGATAGTAAAAGTAAATCAACTTATGGATAATATTGCAGATTTAAATAAGCAGATAAAAGAAGATAATATAAGCGGAAATCCGGCATTAGAACTTAATGATGAAAGAAATATGCTAATAGATGAATTATCCTCTTATATAGACATTGAAGTAGATTTAACTCAAGTTCCTATTGGTGGAGGCAGAACTGTAGATGAATTGTCTATAAAGTTAAGAGATAAAAGTCCAGAAGTTGTGTTGATAGATGATGATGAATTCATTCAATTAGATGTAATAGAAAATGGAAAAGATATTGATATATATATAAGTCAAAATTTTGACAAATCAGTTAATGATCCGAGTGATTCAAGTAATTATTTAACAGAAATATTGGATAATGGACAACTTAATGGATATATTAATTTTTTAAATGGTAAAGGTGACTTTGCAGATTTAACTGAGAATGATAATAAAGGAGTACAATATTATAGCAACATGTTAGATACTTTGGCCAATAAATTTGCAGAAGAAATGAATGCAGCAAATTATGATACTATAAATAGCGAAGATAAACCATTGTTTGATTCAAGAGACGGTACTTCTCAAATTACAGCAGGCAACATAGCAATACATAAAGATTGGGCTGATGCAACAGAATCATATATTACAAATACAAATATAGACATAGAGGGAGATACTACTGGAGGAACAGATAATATACTTAAAATGATATCATTGTTTGAAAAGAAATATGATTTTAATGTAAATCAAATTGATTCATCAATAGATAAGCCATTGTTTAAAGGAACATTTCAAGAGTTTCTTACATTTTCAACAACAAGATTGAATTTACAAGTAAATGACGTTGAAACATCATATGACATATATAATGAATCTCAGTTTCAATTAGATTATGCAAGAAGTAGTATGTCTTCTGTAGATTTAAATGAAGAAGGGGTAAATTTATTGAACTATAGTAAATCATATAATGCTGCAGCGAGGCTTATGACAACATTAGATGAAATGTTAGATACACTTATTAATAGAATGGCTGTATAGGAGGGGGAAATATGAGAATTACAACAAGTATGATGTCAAATAAATATATCAAAAATTTAAATAAGTCTGCTAATGAAATGAATTATTTAAATGAACAAGTTACAACAGGTAGAAAATTCATGAAGGGTTCCGAAGATCCTGTATCTGCAATAAAAGCATATAAACTTAGAAGAGAGTACAGGTCAACAGAAATGTACGATACAAATATAAGTGATGTAGATTCTTTTCTTACATCAGCAGAAACTAATCTTATGGAAATAAGCAATAATCTAGAAACAGTATATACATCATATTTAAAGGGTGTTAATGGAACAATGAAACTAGAAGATAGGGAAATAATAGGTAAAGAATTAGAAAACCTACAAAATTCTATATTAACATCGTTAAATGCCAAATTCGAAGATAGATATGTGTTTGGTGGAACAAGTAAAGATGAGATACCATTTACATTAGTCAATGGAGAATTACATTTTAAAGGCATTAATGTAAATACAACTGATTCAGATGAATTAGATCAGCTTAAGTTATTATCAGAAGAAGTAATTAATATTGATTTAGGGTTAGGAATGACTTTTAATGGTAATGATTTAAATGAAGATACTGTGTTTGATATGTCTATGTCTGGGATTAAATTTATGGGTTATGGTAGCTATACAGACGGTGATGGAAATGAAATTCCTAATAATTTATATTCACTTATAGGAAAAATAAAAGAAGAATTGGAAAGTCCTGATTTTTCCATGGAAAAAATAAGTCCATATATCAAAGAATATGAAACACAGAAAAAAGAAGTATTAGTAAATGTTACGGATATTGGTGCTAAAACAAATTATTTAGATTTTTTAAAATTAAGAAATGAAGACAATCAATTTAACTTAAATGAAAAAATTCTAGATGTTGAATATGTAGATAAGGCAGAAGCTATAGTCGACTTTAAAATGCAAGAATACTCATATAATGCAGCTTTGTCAATGGGAAACAAAATACTTCAAAATAGTTTTATTGATTTTATGCGTTAATTATAAAATTAAAAAGGAGTGATATATATGATGGAACCACTTTTGGAGATAAAAACCATCCCTATGTCAATGGAATTAAAAGTTAATAATGCGCGTGTAGAAATGGTTAATGCAAATGCAAATGTAGAGGTTACACGTAATAAAGGCGGCTTACAAATGCGTGTTAAGCCTACTAAATTAAATATAGATACTGTTGAAGCAAGGTATTCTGCTGGAATAAAGAGTGCAATGAGATCAGTAGAGGATTATGCTGAAAAAGGGATTCAAGCAGCATATAAAGCAACAGCAAATTATGCTGAAGAAGGAAACTTAATGCTTAATATTGACCTTATGGGTAACCCCATACCAGAAATTGCATTAAGAAAATTTTATAGTGATGTTAATTTTAATCTAGGATTTAGTCCCAAAGTGGGACCTGATATATCTTGGGAACCATATGAATTATCAGTTAAGTACAATATGGATGAATTAAATTTTGATTGGAATATTAATAGGCCTCAAATAGAATTCATTCCTGGTAGTATAGAATTTATAATTAATGAATACCCAAGGGTAGAAATTAATTATGTAGGAACCCCAATATTTGTTCCTCCAAGCGCTGATCCAACATACAAACCAATCGATGAAAAAATTTAAGGTGAATTTATGATAATTAAAACAAGAGACTATGGAGAAATAAAAGCAGAAGAAAAAGATATAATTAGATTTACAAAAGGTATGTATGGTTTTGAAGATTATACTGATTATTTAATATTAAAAGATAATCCTGAAGATGATATTATGTATCTTCAATCTATTGACAATAAGGAATTATCTTTTGTATTAGTAGACCCATATTATGTTTTTAATACATATAAACCAATTTTGAATGAAGAAGATTTAAGTGAATTAAAAGTTAACTTAGAAATAGAATTAAAGTTTTTGGTTATTGCAATAATAAGAGATGAAATTCAAAACTCAGTAATCAATTTAAAAAGCCCAATAGCCATTAATCCTGAATTAAAAATAGCAAAGCAAGTAATACTTCAAAATACCTATCCTCTAAGGTGTCCTTTATTTAGCACTGAGGAGGATATATAATGCTAGTTATAAAAAGAAAAGAATCAGAGTCAATACTTATAGGAGATGATATAGAAATAATTATTTCTGAAATATCTTCAGATAAGGTTAAAATATGTATAAATGCACCTAAGGAAATTAATATTACTAGAAAAGAACTTGCTGAAACCTGTGAATTTAATATAACAGCTTCAGAAAAAACTAATTTAGAAGTTGTTAACAGTATAAAAAATAAATTAAAGAACAAAAAATAATTTGTATAAATACATCCTGACACATATTTATACAAATTATTTTTTGTTAAAAATTTAATTATGTCAGTAAACAATAAAGGAAAATTGCAATTTTTTTCATAGCAAATTTATAAATTAGGAATATATATACATATCAACTCTTAATGCAATAATAAATATTAAAAATTAATGTCATTTAATGTCGAAAAAGCTTGCATTTTTGTTGTTATTAATATATAATGTGTATAATTAATTAAGTTAATATTTGAAATAATAGAATAATATTCAAAAAAAGGTAAATTTATCGAAAGGTAAAGACACAAAGCTATAGGGCCTAAAGATAATTCTAGAAAAATCTATGGTAGCCAGTTGCTCGAATAATGTAAATATCAATTTGCATTGGTATATTTTGATATGCCTTCGATTTTAAGCTGGCTCCATAGTATAATATTTAATATAATACTATGGTTTTTTTTGCAAAATACTTGTTTCAGGGGGTGTAACATGATTATCGAAAAAAACATTAATTTTGCTATGCTAAATAAAAGTATAGATGGATTATGGTTAAGACAGCAAATCTCAATGGAAAATATTGCTAATTATTCCACACCGGGATATAAAAGCAAATATGTAGATTTCGAAAGCCAGTTAAAAAACAAATTAACAAACATTTCTGAAAAAGATAAATCTTCCACCATAAAAGAAAAGATCCAATCTAGCAACATTATTATAGGGGAAAATGACGAACAATCACTTCGCCTAGATGGAAATAATGTTGATTTAGAGAAGGAAAATTTACAACTTGCAAAAACACAACTTCAGTATATGTATACAGTAACTGAAATCAATTCTTATTTTTCAAAACTTTCATCTGTAATTTCAGAAGGAAAAAAATAATAGGGGGTAACTATGTCTTTTTTGCAATCTTTAAATATTAGCGGGTCAGGACTTACTGCACAAAAATTTAGGATGGATATAATAGCAGAGAACATTGCTAATATTGATACAACGAGAACTGAAGCAGGAGGACCTTATAGAAGAAAAATGATAGTTCTTTCGTCTACAGGTTCAAATAACTTTAAAAATATGCTAATTAATAACTTAGATGAACATAAAGTTGGTGGAGTTGAAGTTTCTGATATAGTAGAAGATCAAAGTGAGTTTAAACTTGTCTACAATCCAGAGCATCCTGATGCAGATGAAAATGGATATGTAAATATGCCTAATGTAGATTCTTTAAAGGAAACAGTAGATATGATGGAAGCGTATAGAGCGTATCAGGCTAATGTAACAGCACTAAATACAATGAAGCAAATGGCTTCAAAAGCTTTAGAAATTGGGAGGTAATAATGTTTATAGAACCTATACAACTAATAAATGGAATAAATGACATAAAGAAACATGATAGTACAAATAATAATACTAATGAACTATCATTTAAGTCGATTTTCAGTGAAGCATTGAACGATTACGTAGAAGCAGAGAATAAAGTTGACGAAGATATATATAATTTATCTGTTGGAAATAGCGATGATTTACATAATTTAATGATAAATACTCAAAAGGCACAATTGTCTTTAGATTTAGTATTACAGTTAAGAAATAAAGCATTAGATGCATACAATGAAATAATGAGGGTAAATGTTTAATGTGAACAAGTCAGTGAAAATCACATACATAATGTAGGAGCTATGTAAATGATAGAACAATTGAAAAATATAGGTAAAAATATAACTGAATTTTGGAGTAAACTTAGTAAGAAAAACAGAAACCTTATAATAGGTGGTGTAACAGGTCTTATAGTTATGGCACTAATACTAGCATTCATATTAAATAATAAAGAATATGTAGTATTATTTAAAAACATCGATCAAGAGGAATCCGTTGAGGTCTTGCAACAGCTCCAAGAAAATAAAATTGATTATAAATATAATAATGATGGTTCGATATTGATTCCTGAAGAACAGGAAAGTATATTAAGAATGCAACTTGCCCAAAGTGGTCACCCAAGAACTGGTTCAAACTATGATGTGTTTACTCAAAACATTGACTTTATGACTACAGACTACGAAAAAAGGCAATACGAAGTTTTTCAATTACAAGAAAGGCTTCAAGATTCTATAAAAACTATTAATGGAGTTAAAGAAGTAATAGTTACAATCAATCTACCAGAAGATAAAAGTTTTGCTTGGGAAACTGATAGAAGTGAATCTTCAGCATCAGTAAAGTTAAACCTAGTAAATGGAAAATCTCTAACAAACTCACAAACTGATGGAATTATCCAACTTGTGTGTAAAAGTGTAGAAGGATTGAAAGAAGAAAATGTTGCAATTATTGATACTGATGGAAATAGCTTAAAAGTTAATGATGAAGTTTTACAAACTAATAAGATTAAGTTAAAGCTAGAAATCGAAAAGGAATTTGAAAAAGAAATTGAAAAAAGTGCTTTTGAATTATTATCAACCATGTATGGTCCTGAAAATGTGCAAGTTTCAGCAAAATGCACAATTAATTTTGATAAAAAAATAAGTGAAA
This sequence comes from Sedimentibacter sp. MB31-C6, assembly GCF_035934735.1. Lineage (NCBI taxonomy): Bacteria > Bacillati > Bacillota > Tissierellia > Sedimentibacter > Sedimentibacter sp. MB31-C6. The sequence goes on along the minus strand of NZ_CP142396.1, from coordinate 855,232 downwards.
TATTGCAGTATTTACCAGATGAAGAAACTAAGTTGGGAGTACCAAGCGATACCCAAAATGAAAGAGAAATTGCTGGTCCTGGTGAAGTTGTAGAAGGAATACCAGGGGCTGAAACAAATGCAGAAGTACCTACATATCCTGGAGTTACTATTGAAGGTGATGATATTTATTTCAAAGACTCCAATACTATTAACTATTTAGTAAGTCAATTAAAAGAACAAATAGAGTATAACCCAGGAAATATAGATGAATTAACTGTTGCTGTAGCAATTAATAAAGCTAGTATGAGTGATGATGAGACAGACGAAGTAAGACAATTAGTTGCATTTTCTTCAGGGGTAGAAGCTGAAAAAATAGCATTACATAATATGAAGTTTTATGATCCAGATTCACCTACTGTACCTGTAGCAGTAACTGACCCTTCAGAAGCTAACATGATGAGTAAAATACTCATATATGGCGGTATAGCTTTAGCATTAGTGGCAATATTAATTTTCATAATAAGTGTAATTATAAGAAAGAAAAGAAAGAAAAAAGCAAATGAGAATGTTGTGGCAAATCAAACAGAAAATTTCTCATGGGACGAAATACAAGATGAAATTAAATTACAAGAAACTCAAGAACAAGTGATGGTTAAGCAAATTAAAGAATTTACAAATACTAATCCAGAGATAGCATCACAGCTTATCAGAACATGGCTCAAGGGAGAAGATGATTAATATGGCAGAAACTAAATTAACAGGAAAACAAAAAGCTGCAGCAATAATAATTTCTCTTGGTGCTGAAGATGCATCAAAAATATACAAAAATCTTAAAGAAGACGAAATAGAGCAACTTACATATGAAATATCAAGACTGCAGCATTTAAATCCTACTGATATGGAAGGAATATTAAAAGATTTTTATGATTTGTGTTTAACCCAAAAGGTAATCACCGAAGGTGGTTTTGAATATGCGAAAAATGTGTTGGAAAAAGCCTTTGGTTCACAGGTTGCCTCAAGTCTTTTGGAAAGAGTAACAAAGACTTTAAGGACTAAATCATTTGAATTTATAAGAAAGGCAGATTATAAGAACCTTTTGACAATTATTCAGAATGAGCATCCTCAAACGATAGCTTTAATTTTATCCTATGCAAGAGCAGATCAAGCTTCAGCAGTTATAGCTGAACTTCCAAAGGAAAAAAGGATAACAGTAGTAGAGAAAATTGCTAAAATGGATAGAACATCACCTGAAATTATAAAGAATGTAGAAGAAGCTTTACGAAAGAAATTCAACTCGATAATATCAGTCGATTATACCGAAATTGGTGGAGTAAATTATATTGCAGATATTATGAACAATATGGATAGAAGTAATGAAAAATACATATTTGATGAGTTGAACAAAAAAGATGTTAAACTTGCTGATGAAATAAGAAAGAGAATGTTTGTATTTGAAGATATTGTTTTATTAGATTCAATGGGTATACAAAGATTCTTGCGTGAAGTTGATAATAAAGATTTAGTTTATGCTATTAAAGGTTCAAATAAAGAAGTTACAGAAGTATTATTCAACAATATGTCAACAAAGATGGTAGATACTATAAAATCTGAATTAGAATATACTCACAACCTAAGATTGAGAGATGTCGAAGAAGCTCAGCAAAGAATAGTTTCAGTAATAAGACGTTTAGAGGAAGAGGGAGAATTATATATAGCTAAAGGCGGAAAGGATGATGTTATTGTCTAGTATAATTAAGGCGGAAAATGTATTTTTTGATGACAGTAGCAATAAAAAGAAAGTAGAAAAAACCGCACCTAAGTTTGTTGATTGTCCTAAAGAAGATATATATGAAATATATAATCAAAGAGAAGTCATATTGACTGAAGCAAATGAAGAAGCAGAAAAAATTATAAAAACAGCAAAAAGAAATGCTCAATCTGAAATTATAGAACAAAAAAATAGAGGATATGAAGAAGGATTTAATGCTGGTTTGGAAATTGGCAAAAGCAAGGGATATGAAGAAGGATATAATTTAGGTAAAGAAGAAGTTTCTATTGAACTTAATAATATAAATAAGTCTAAAATTAATGAAATTAATAGCATGATAGAATCAATAGAAAGAGAAAAACAAAATATAATATCCAAATATGAAGATAAATTGGAAAAAATATCAATTGAAATAGCAGAAAAAATAATACGTAAAAAAATAGAATTACAAGAAGATGTTATATCAAAAATTGTTGAAGACGTAATTAAAGATTATAAGAATGTAGAATGGATTAAAGTTTATGTATCTAGCGAAGATGAAGGTAAAAATATTGAAGCAGATAAATTTATAATAAAGGAACTAAAAAAGATTTCAAAGGATGTAAAAATAGAGGCATCAAAAGAATTATCCGAAGGAAGTTGTATTGTAGAAACACCTGACAATATAGTAGATGCAAGTATAGATACTCAACTTAAAAATTTAAAGGACTTAATATTAAATAAGCAGGAGATATAACGTGAATTTTAATAGGCTTCATGAAACAATTGTAAAAGAAGACTTATGTACTTATATAGGCAAAGTTAAAAGAATATCAGGTATGATGATTGAAGCAACAGGAACAAATTATAAAATTGGAGAAGTTTGTGAAATAAACACTGATAAAGATAAAAAAGTTGATGCAGAAGTTGTTGGTTTCAATGATGGAAGAGTATTACTGATGCCTTATGAAGATATAAAAGGAATAGGTCTTGGAAACACAGTTATTTCAACAAAACATAAATTAAAAATACCAGTTGGAGATTTTCTTATTGGCAGAATAGTTGATGCTAAGGGACAACCTATGGATGGCGGCGAAGAATTTTGTTGTAATGAATATTGTTATGTTGAAAATGAATATATTAATCCATTGTCGAGACCAAGAATAGACAGTAGTTTAAGCTTTGGAGTTAAAGCTATAGATGGTCTTTTAACTATTGGTAAAGGCCAACGTATGGGTATATTTTCAGGTAGCGGTGTTGGGAAAAGCACATTATTAGGAATGGTAGCAAAAAATGTTAAAGCAGATATAAATGTTATTGCGTTAGTTGGAGAAAGAGGAAGAGAAGTAAGAGAGTTTATTGATAAAGATTTAGGTGAAGAAGGATTAAAAAGATCCATACTAGTTGTTGCTACGTCAGACCAACCAGCTATGCTTAGAGTAAAGTGTGCTTTAGTTGCAACTACTATTGCAGAGTATTTTAAGGATAAAGGTAAAGACGTATTGTTAATGATGGATTCCCTTACTAGATTTGCTATGGCACAAAGAGAAATTGGGTTAGCTACTGGTGAGCCCCCAGTTTCTAGAGGATATACTCCTTCAATTTATGCAGAGCTACCTAAGTTGTTGGAGAGAAGTGGAAAATTCAACAATGGTTCAATAACAGGAATTTATACCGTTTTAGTTGAGGGGGATGATACTAATGAACCTATTTCTGATACAGTAAGAGGAATTGTTGATGGTCATATAGTTCTAACAAGGAAACTTGCGAATTCCAATCATTATCCTGCAATAGATATAAATTCGAGTATTTCAAGATTAATGAATGATATAGTCAGTGAAGAACAAAATGACAACGCAAAAAAATTGAGAGACATACTTTCGGTATATTATGCTAATTATGATTTGATATCAATAGGTGCTTATAAAAAGGGTACAAATTTAAAATTAGATGAAGCAATTACAAAGATAGACCAAGTTAACAGCTTTTTAAAACAAGGAGTAAATGAAAAATATACATACGAAGAAGTCTTGAAATTAATGGAAGAAATCTAACGTAGGGGACGCATTGCATGCGTACCGCTTGATTGAATACATCACACGAACACAACGTAGGGGACGCATTGTATGCGTACCGCTTGTAGCTACACATTACACACACGTAAACAAAGGAGTTACAAATGAAGAAATTCAACTTTTCACTACAGAAAGTTCTAGAAATAAAAGAACAGATTTTAGAAAGTTTAAGGATGGAAATGTCAAACTTCAATCATGAAAAAAGACAAATTGAGCTAGATATTAGAAATCTAAATATGAAGTACGCTACTGCAAATACTGAATTAAACGAAAAATCTTCTAAATCGATAACTGTTGGAGAAATGTTATATTATAAAATGTATATGGAAAATATATTCAAAAATATTGAGGATAAACAAAAAGAAAAAGAAGCAATAGATAAAAAAATAGAGGCAAAAAGAAGAGAAATTGTTGATGTAAACAAGGAAATTTCAAGTCTTGAAAAATTAAAAGAAAAAGAACTAGATAAATATAAATATGAATTAGATAAAAAAGAAGAAATTTACATTGAAGAATTTGTTTCTAACAATAAGATATTAAAACAATATGTTTAATATAAAAAATTAAATAAAGGAGGTGATGATATATGGAGATGAATATAGCAAATTTGTTGCCTAATATTGGAACAACTAATAATTTAAATAGCAACATGCAAACAAATAATAGCCAAGGTAAATTTATAAATCTATTAGCTATGCTTTTGCAAAATAAAAATATGACAAGTACAAATTTATCTGAAAATTCTGATGCTGATATAAATATGCAAAATTTATTACTTGGTAATGACTTGAATAAGCATTTGATTAATACTGAAAGATATAATCCTGTATTGCCAACAGTTCCGAATTTACAAGAGAATCAAGAAGATAATACTGAATTGCAATATGATTATAGTAGCATGATAAACATGATCTATGGAGCTGACTTAACTGATTTAACTGGTTTAACTAATTCTCTTCAAAATTTTGAAATTAGTAACAATTCTGTAAATTTTGAAAATATAGTTAATGATATTATGAATAGTGATGTTAGAAATAAGGGTAATGTTGCAAATGCTAGCAATATTGTAGTAAATAACGATGGTACTGTTATAAATAGTAATAATTCGGAGTTGTTTACTAATAATCATAATCTTTATTCTAATGAATATCAGCCTGATAATTTAGTACAAATTGATACGAAACTTGAAGAAAAGGTCTTAGATCCAAAGTTAGCATCAGAGTTAAATAAGCATAAGGTTGTCAGTGAAAAAACAATTTTAAAGGATAATTTAGTATCTATCATTGAAACTGATAAGGAAAATTTCAAGGAAAAAATTAATTTTCAGATAGAGCAGATGGGAATTAGTAAAACTACATATGACTTTGAAAATAAAATTATTAAAGTAAGTGACGAATCATCTTTATTAAAATCAACTGTATTAACTCAGATAAAAGACAGAATAGATTTAATGTATGAAGAAAAATCGCAACATGTAGTCATGGAACTATATCCTAAAAATTTAGGGAAAGTTGACATAAAAATGAGCTTTGAAAATGAAAAACTTACAGTTGATATAATGGCTTTGGATAAGGAAACACAGAGTATACTTATGACAAATGTTAAAGAGCTTTCTAGTATCTTAGAAAATAAAATGGATACAGCTGTGCAGATATCTATTAAAAATGACATGTTGCAATATGATACTAATAATTTAAATTCTAATGGGCAACAAAGTAGTTACCAAAGAGATACTAAAAGTGAATATTACTATACAGAAAGTAATAATGAAGACAATGATGAAGTCGGTCTTATTTCAGAGATGATGAATTTAAGAAATATGAAATTGAACAAAGTTGTATAACAGGAGGTGAAATATGGAAATAAATGCATATAATCAAAATAGTATTAACTCATTAAGTAATTCACAAAATTTAAATATAGTTAATCCAGGCGGATCATCATTAGATATGCAGGATTTTCTAAATTTATTAGTTGCTCAGATGTCAAATCAAGATGCAATGAATCCAATGGAAAATACTGAATTTGTATCACAACTTGCACAATTTTCTTCACTGCAAGCTATGACAGATTTATCGGAAATTTCTCAACAAGAGCAAGCAACATCTTTAATAGGAAAAACCGTAATAGTCGCTAACTATAATGAAGTAGGAGAATTGGTTGTTGATGAAGGGAAAGTTGAAAAAGTAACTATTTACAGTGGAGAGACAAACCTTTATGTAAACGGACAGCCATATACTATCTCTAATGTTATGGAAGTAAAGGCAGAAGAAAAGGAAGAAGAAACAAATGTTGTTGAAGAAACATTAGATGAAATATTAGAAGAAATAAAAAAAGGAAATAGAATAGAAGAAAGTAGTGATGAGTAATGACTGATATAAATTTTATCAGAAATTTAAGCAACATAAACAATAATCTTCAAAGTAATCCATCTGTAAAAAGTGTAGAAAAAAACAATTCAACATTTAAAGATATATTAAACAATAAGGTTAATGAAGTTAACGAAGTGTCTTTTTCTAAACATGCAAATAGTAGAATAGAAGAGAGAAATATAGATATTGATGAAGATGTTTCAAGTAAGTTAAGTGAGGCTGTTGGACAAGCAAAAGATAAAGGCTTAAAAAATGTATTGGTGATGATAGACAATGCAGCATTTATTGTAAGTACAATAAATAACAAAGTTATAACGGCTGTAAATAGTAATGAATTAAAAGAAAATATTTTTACAAATATCGATGGAGCTGTAATAAAATAGCCGGTCCTTTTATGGAGGCTAAAGTCCGGACGTTTTGAAGGACTAACCAGCTTAATAAAAAAGGAGAATGAATTATTATGATGAAAGCACTTTATTCTGGTGTATCAGGAATGAGAAGTCACCAGACAAAAATGGATGTAATAGGTAACAATATAGCAAATGTAAATACAAATGGATATAAAGCACAAAGAACAACATTTAGAGATATATACTATCAAACAATGAGTACTCCAACAGCACCAAGTGATGATGGTACTATTGTTAGGGGAGGTACAAACTCTTCGCAAGTTGGTTATGGAGCTCAGGTAGGTTCTATAGATACAATTCATACATTGTCTGGGTATGCACCTACAAATAAATCAACAGATTTATATATTAATGGCGAAGGATACTTTATGGTTGAAGATGCTAGTGGTGTTCCATTTTATACTCGTTATGGTGCATTTAACTTTGACTCTGCTGGTAATATGGTTGATTCTAACGGTAATAAAGTATTAGGTTTAAATATGGATGATGTGGATTCAGGTGTTACTGATGGCGAAATGTCTAATGTTGAAGCAATTGTAATAGACGAATATGATAGATATAAAAATATAACAATAAATGCAGATGGTACAATTAGTGCATATGACATGGATGCAACTGATCCAGATGATACTGTCGTAACAATTGGACAAGTTGCTGTTGCATATGTACCAAATCAAAATGCTTTAGTTCTTGAAGGTAATTCATATTATTCAGCTGGAAACAACACAGGAGATATAACATTTCATGAACCAGGATTAGTAGGAACTGGCGCTATAGTTACAGGTGGTTTAGAAATGTCTAATGTTGACTTAGCAAATGAATTTTCTGATATGATTGTTACTCAAAGAGGTTTCCAAGCTAATACAAAGATTATCTCTGTAGTAGATCAAATGTTAGAGGAACTAGTTAATCTTAAAAGATAGTTTCATTTAGCGGTGCGCATTCAATGCGCACCCTACAATATAAATTAATAAAAGCATTAAACATGCTTACAAATTTTTGTGAGTATATTTAATACTTTTATAATCAATGGCTAACCAATTATAAAGAATCAGCCATTGCAATAAGAATTTTACAATGTAAAGTTCAAATCATAGGAGGAAATATGGTAGAAGTAATTGGTTTAAATGGTGAAGAATTTGTCATAAATGCAAATTTAATAGAGACAATTGAATTTATACCAGAGACAAAAATAACATTAACGACAGGTAAGTATTTTTTAGTAAGAGACCCTAAAGAAGAGATTATAGATAAGATAATAGAATATAATCAAAAAATTTTTAGAGGCAATAATTTATAATTAACGCAGAAGGGGTGTAAAATGAACATTACATTTATAATAGGTCTAGTAGCTGGACTCGGTTTAGTTTTTTTCGGAATATTTAATAGTGGAAGCAATGTAACTCAGGTTGCTCAAAGTTTTATAAATATTCCTAGTATGTATATAACTTTTGGTGGGGCTTTTTCAGCAACTATTATGTCAATTCCTCTAAGTTATTTAAAGGAAGTACCAAAAAACATAAAGGTATTGATGAAAGGCGAGAAAATTGATTTAAGTCAATATATTGATGCTATAGAAGAGCTTGCAAGAGAAGCTAGGCTAAAGGGTTTATTAGTTCTCGAAGAAAAGGTAAATACTATAGAATTACAGGATGAGTTTTTAAAGTATTGTGTAATGCTTATAGTCGATGCCATTGAACCAACAAAGGTAAGGGCACAAATAGAAAATGAAATATCTTGTATTGAAGCAAGACATGCTTCAGCATGGAGTGTTTTCGATACTTTAGGTTCCTTTGGACCGGCCTTTGGAATGTTAGGAACATTAATAGGTTTGATTAATATGCTTGCTAATATGGATCCAACTGGTGGAGCGGATGCACTTGGAAAAGGCATGTCCATAGCACTTGTTACGACATTTTATGGAACCTTTCTTAACAATATGATATGTGCTCCTGTATCAAATCGGTTAAAAGCTAAACATGAAGAGGAAATGTTGTCTAAGGAGTTAATAATGGAAGGTGTTCTTTCGATTCAATCTGGAGAGAATCCAAAATATATAAAAGAAAAATTAAGTTCTTATATATCATATCAAGAACGTGATTTATTGCTAGAAGCAGATAAAGAAGAAAAACCAAAGAAAAAATTAAAAAAAAGAAAAAATAAAAAAGAGAAGTAGCTAGATACTAATATTAAGTAGGTGTAAATATGGCTAGAAAAAGAAAAAAAAGAACTAAGGGTGGAGCTAGCTGGATGGAAACATACAGCGATATGGTTACATTACTTTTAACATTTTTCATTATGCTATATGCAATGTCAACTATAGATGCTCAAAAATATGCAATGATAGTAGAAGCATTCGCAAAAGGAAAAGAAGTCATAGTTGAAGAAAATATGTCAGAAAGCGAAACCGGAGAAAGTGAACCAATTGAAATTATAGAATCATCAGATGAAGAAATAGATCAATTATATATTATGTTAAAAGAATATATAGTAGAAAATAATTTAAGTGAAAGTGTTGAAATAAGTAAAAGTGAAGAATATGTTTTTATAAGATTTTCTGATGATATAACTTTTGGAGGATATAGTAATAAATTAAATAAAAGTGGTGGTGACATATTAGATGTATTAGCAAAAGGATTAGGTTTAGTTGAAGACTACATAGAAGAAGTTATTATAGCAGGACATACAGCAGAAGTTGAAAAAGATAAAACAAAAATAGATAGAAAATTGTCAACCGATAGAGCAAATGCAGTTTTAGAATATTTGGAAGGAAAAAATGTTATAAGTCCAGCTAAATATTTAGCTATTGGATATGGATTATATAGTCCTATAGCAGATAATAGCACTTCAGAGGGGAGAGCTAAAAATAGAAGAGTAGAAATTTATATAAGCAGAAAGGGATATCCAATCAGTTATACTAATATGATAAAAAATGTTATTAATGATTCAAATAACAGTAAAAATCAAGAAAATAATATAGATTATCAAAGTAATAATGTTATAGATTAAATTTATGGAATGAGGGCAGCAATATGGCAGAAATATTATCGCAAAGCCAAATAGATGAGTTATTGAACAACTTAAATAGTGGTGACATTGATATACAAGAAATAGATGTTAAAGAAAAAAAAGTTAAAGAATATGACTTTAGAAGCCCAAAAAAAATAACAAAAGAAACTGTAAAACTTATAAAGGGCGTTTTTGAAAATTATTGTAGGTCCCTATCATCAAATTTAACTTCAGTACTAAGGCTATTAAGTGATGTAACTATTGAACAAGTTGAAGAGAGCATTTATCAAGAATACAATAATGCTCTTGACGATTATGTACTTATGGGTCTTGTTAATGTGAAATATATAGACGATACTATTTCTGATCATCAGATATTAATGGAAATTTCAAAGCCATTATCTTTTGTAATTATAGATAGGCTTTTAGGTGGAAGTGGAGAAGAGTATGATAATATTAGGGATTATACAGATATTGAATTATCATTATTAAGTAATTTATTTAATCAACTAGTTAAGCCGATGGGATTTTCTTGGGAAGGAACTATTAGTATGGAGACAGAATTTGAAAAAATAGAAACAAATTCTAGATTTATACAATCAATAAATTACAATGATACTGTAGTTGTTATAGTTCTTAATGCAACATTAAATCATGTTACTGGCAAAATTACATTGTGTATACCTACAGATTTAATTGATGAGATATTTAAAAAGGCAGAAATCTTTTCTAAAAATAATAAAAAGAAAAATGAACACGATGAAATTAGCCAGAGAGATTCAATAATGGATACACTTAAAACTTCTAAGCTTACAGTGGCGGGAGTACTGGGTAATACTCAGGCATCTCTTTTTGAACTATTAAATATGCAGGCAGGAGATGTGATAATACTAGACAAAGGAGCAGATTCTGATGTTGATGTAAGAGTAGATGGTGAAAAATGGTTTGAAGGAAAATGGGGAGTTAAGAAAAATAAAAATGTAATAAAAATTAATAATATTATTCGTTAAGAGGAGCTATTATGACAAATGAAGTTATTTTTTCAGATATGGAAAGAGATGTAATAGGAGAAGTTATGAATATTAGTTTAGGCTCTTCTGCTACATCGCTATCTACATTGTTAGGTAAAAGAGTAGAGATTACTGTACCAAAAGTAAAAGTAGTCAAGGCATTTGAATTTAATTTTGAAGGCATGGAACCAGCTATTGGAGTGGAAATTAGTTATGTTGAAGGGCTAGATGGCGTAAACTTAATGATTTTAAAGCGTATGGATGCTAAGGCAATAGTGGAAATTTTGATGGGACTCACTATCTCAGATGATGAATTTGAAATGGACGAAATAAATACTAGTGCAATTTGTGAAGTGATGAACCAAATGATGGGGTCAGCAGCTACGGCGCTTTCTGATTTTTTAGGTAAATCAATAAACATATCGACTCCTATAGCAGCTGAAATTGACGATAAGGCAGAGTTTAAAAACAAATATTTTAATGAAGAAGATATTTTAGTTGCTGTAAGTTTTAGTTTATTTATAGAAGATGCTGTCAAAAGTGAATTTGTAAATGTTATGCCAATTTCTCTTGCAAGAGAGATAGTATCAATATTTTTAAAGGGAACAGATGCTATTGGAGAAGAAGATGAATCTTCTGAAGAAGAATTACAAATTGATTTAAGTAATATAGAAGATGAAGCTGTAGAAGATGAAATTATAGATAATTCAAATAATGATATTATCAATCATGAGGAGGAGGTTAATGAAAACATTGAAAATAAAACAGCTGTACGAAGAAATAGAAACAGCTTAAACATAAAACAAAGGAAAAAGGAAAGTGTTCCAATTAATATTAAACCAATGGAGTATGAAAGTTTTGATGATTTTGAAGAAGAAAATTTGTCAGAGGAACAATTTTCAAATTTAGAATTAATAATGTCTGTACCATTAGATATTAGCGTTGAAATTGGAAAAACAAAAAGACAAATAAAAGATATTCTTGAATTTTCACAGGGGACTATAGTAGAACTTGATAAACAGGCTGGTGCTTTAGTAGACATTATAGTTAATGGTCAGCTAATAGCAAAAGGTGAAGTAGTAGTTGTTAATGATAACTTTGGTGTAAGAATATCTGAAATAATAAAAAAAGATGAAATTATTAGATTAACATTATAAATTATGCTTATAATTATTTGGAGGGAAAAATGGAAGGTAAAATATTAATAGTAGATGATGCTGCATTTATGAGAATGATGTTAAGGGATACACTTAAAAAAAATGGATATGAAAATATTTTAGAGGCAGCAGACGGTGAAATTGCAGTACAAACATATAAACAAGAAAAACCAGTATTAGTTATTTTGGATATAACAATGCCAAATAAAAATGGTTTAGAAGCATTAAAGGAAATTAAAGAATTTGATCCTAATGCAAGAGTGGTTATGTGTTCTGCTATGGGACAAGAATCAATGGTGGTTGATGCTATAAAAAGTGGTGCAAAAGATTTTATTGTTAAACCATTTAAATCAGATAGGGTTTTGAAAACAGTAGAAAGCATAATTAACCAATAGGAGTGGATTACCATAGCAATTAAAGATTTATTATCATTAGTTTTTTCTTTCGTAGGTATAATATTTATTCTATTCTTAACTTATTATGGTACTAAATGGCTTTCAAAGAAAGCAAACTTTACAGTTAGTTCTCAGTATATCAATATAGTAGACAGAATAGTGTTAGGACAAAATAAATATTTAGCTATAGTAGAAATTACAAATAAGTACTATTTGTTGAGTATTACAGATGAAAGTATAAACATAATTAAGGAATTAGATGATTTTAAAATAAAACCTAAAGAAAATATTAATCAGGATATGGAGTTTAAAAAGCTTTTTTCGAAAATAATGAAAAAATAATCACTAAACATGAGAGGCAACAATGATTGTGAAAAGAAGACAAATTTTAAAAATTGTATTAACTATAATTTTATTATTAAATATTAATAAATCAACTGCCTATAGTAGTGTTCTAAATATGGATATTAATGGGAGTGCTGTGGATACGATTGAAATATTAGTTCTGTTAACGGTAGTTACATTATTACCATCAATTTTGATAATGATGACATCATTCACTAGAATAATAATGGTTTTGTCTTTTTTTAAAAATGCAATTGGGTTGCAACAAACACCGCCGAATCAAGTATTAATTGGTATAGCTTTGTTTCTCACTTTATTTGTTATGTCTCCTGTAATAGAAGAAGTTAATACGGTAGCATATGAACCATATAAAAATGAAGAAATAACTTTGGATGAATTTTATGTTGCTGCATCTGGACCTATAAAAGAATTTATGCTTAAGCAAACTGGTAAGAATGAAATGAAAATGTTTATGGATATGTCAAGGGATGAAGAAATAATAGGTGCTGAAGATGTTGGTGGTTTGCCATTAACTGTTATAATTCCAGCATTTATAACAAGTGAATTAAAAAGAGCATTTATTATTGGATTTTTATTATATATTCCATTTCTAATAATAGATATGATAGTTGCAAGTGTGCTCATGTCAATGGGAATGATGATGTTACCACCTGTTATGATATCTATGCCATTTAAACTTTTATTATTTATTGTTGTTGATGGTTGGTCTCTATTATTTAAGACTTTAATAACAACCTTTAACTTTTAGATTTGGAGGGAAATATGAATTCGTCATCAGTAATAGAAATAATGCAAGCAGCATTAGTTACAGGTATGAAAGTTGGAGCTCCAATATTATTACTAAGTTTAACAATAGGGCTTTTAATAGCAGTTTTTCAGGCTGTAACTCAAATACATGAACAAACACTGACATTTGTTCCTAAATTGCTTATAACTGCAATAGTCTTAATTGTACTTGGTCCATGGATGATAGGTATAATATCAGATTTCACATATTATGTATTTGATTTAATGTTAACAGTTAATTAACGAGGTAATGATATGTCATTAACAGGAGATCTTACATACTTTTTATTAATATTAGTCAGAATGAGTAGTTGTGTTTTTTTTAATCAAATATTTGGAAGAGGAAATTTACCTGTAATGTTTAAAACATCACTAAGTGTTTTTCTTGCTATTACAGTTTATAACGTCTTACCACCAGGTAACGATATTATTATTAATTCAGTTTTACAATATGCAATTATTATATTAAAGGAATTATTTATAGGTTTTTTAATTGGATACATAGTTAGTATGTTTTTTTCTATAGTTGTAATAGGCGGCAAAGCGATGGATTTACAAATCGGAATGTCTATGGCACAATTATATGATCCAAATAGCCAAGTATCAATGGGTATATCAGGTAGCTTTTTAAATGCATTTACTATATTGTTATTTTTCAGTGTTGGAGGACATTTATCATTAATACAAATATTTATTACTTCTTGTAAGCTAATAAGTATTGGGAAATTTACTATACCACAAAATTTATTTTTAAATATGGTAGAAATGATGACCCAAATATTAACTTTGGCAGCAAAATTAGCTTTACCAATAATTGCAGTTGAAATAATTTCCGAAGCAGGTATTGGAATTTTAATGAAGGCTATACCGCAGATTCAGGTTTTTTCTGTTAATATTCAGCTTAAGATGATAGTTGGATTTTTATTACTAATAATACTAGTTCCAACATTTTCTTCATTTATACATAATATGTTGACAGTGATGTTTGAAACGATTGAAAAGAGTTTATCTTTATTAATAACATAAGGTAGGATGTAAATGGCTGGTGAAAAAACCGAAAAGGCCTCCTCGAAGAAGAGGCGGGATGAGAGAAAAAAAGGTAATGTATTTCAAAGTAAAGATGTTATAACTGTAGGTGTAATAGCAATATCCTTTATTATTTTGCGAATATGGATGCCTAATATTTTTAGGTTTACCAAAAATGCATTAGTTAAATACATATCACTAATAGGAACAACAACATACATAAATGACAGATTTATCGTTCGGACTTTCAAAGATATCGCAGTTACAATATTTCAATCAGCTGGAATATTATTTATATCTATAATCATTATAACTATAATATTGACTGGAGCTCAAACTAAATTCTTAATTTCAAAGGAAACTATTAAGATTAAATTTTCGAAAATCAGCCCCTTAAAAGGGATTAAAAAGATGTTTTCTATACGTTCATTGGTAGAATTGGCAAAAAATTTAATAAAAATATCAATATTAGCGTATATAATATACTCAACTATATCAAAAGTATTATTTGAAGTACCCAAATTAGTAGATGTCGCTTTAATGTCAGGAATAAAATTTATTTTTTCCACTATTTTGTTATTAGTTAAAAATGTTGTAATTGCCTTTGTTGCAATATCTGCATTTGATTATTTGTTTCAATGGTGGGAATATGAAAAAAATATAAAAATGTCAAAGCAAGAAGTAAAAGAAGAGTACAAGCAACTAGAAGGAGACCCTCAAGTTAAAGGAAAAATCAAAGAGAAACAAAGAGCTATTTCTATGACTAGAATGATGCAACAAGTTCCTAAAGCAGATGTAATAATAAGAAATCCAACACACTTTGCTATTGCGATAAAATATGACTTAGAATTGGACAGTGCACCAATTGTTTTAGCAAAAGGTAAAGACAATATAGCTAAAAAAATCATAGAAAAGGCAACGGAAAATAATATTAATATGATTGAAAACAAACCTTTGGCTAGAGCCCTATACAATAGCGCTGAAATTAACCACGAAATACCATTAGAGTATTATGAACCTATTGCTGAAATTCTAGCTTGGGTTTATAAACTGAAAGAAAAGGAACGACATTAGAATATGAAGAAGATATTTAATAACTCTATATCACTATTTATAATAGCAGTAATACTTATGATAATAATACCATTGCCAGCTTTTTTTCTGGATATGATGTTTATTATTAATATTGCATTATCTGTTGTTATATTAATTACTACAATGTATATAAAAGAAGCTTTGGAATTTTCAGTATTTCCATCGTTACTACTCATTACAACTTTATTCCGCTTATCATTAAATATTTCTTCTACTAGACTTATACTTTCTAATGAGGGTAATGCAGGAGCAGTTATAGCTACCTTTGGAAACTTTGTTTTGCAAGGAAATGCGGTAATAGGATTTATAGTATTTATAATAATAGTATTAGTGCAATTTATAGTTATTACAAAAGGCGCAGAAAGGATAGCTGAAGTTACTGCAAGATTTACATTAGATGCAATGCCTGGTAAACAAATGGCAATAGATGCTGATTTAAGTTCAGGTCTAATATCAGAGGAACAGGCTAGATTAAGAAGAAGCAATATTCAAAGGGAAGCTGACTTTTACGGAGCAATGGATGGAGCAACAAAATTCGTAAAAGGTGACTCTATTATGTCGATAGTAATTACTGCCATTAATTTCATAGGTGGTGTAATTATAGGCATGGTACAAGGTGGCTCGACTTTCTCGGAAGTTTTGCAGACTTTTTCAATAGCTACTGTTGGTGATGGGCTTGTATCACAGGTTCCGGCTTTATTAATATCTACTGCAACAAGTATGATTGTAACAAGAGCTGCATCTGAATCAAGTTTAAATGTTGATTTAACTAAACAATTTAGGTCACAGCCAATGTCCCTTATAATATCAGGTATAGTATTAGTCATAATGGGGATGATTCCTGGGTTTCCTAAATTACAGGTTTTTACGTTAGCGTTTATTTTGATTTTTTTAGGATATAAACTATATAGAAGTAATGAAATATATGAAATGAAAAATAATGAAGCTGAAGAAAAAGAGAACGAGCCTGCACCAACAGAGGACGAATACTTTAGAAATATAGATAATATTTATGAACTTATACAAATTGATCCTGTAGAAATGGAAGTAGGTTATAGTTTAATTCCATTAGTAGACGAATCAAGTGGAGGAAGTTTTATTGATAGAGTTGTAATGTTTAGAAGACAATTTGCAACTGAAATGGGGATGGTGGTGCCTTCTGTTAGATTGAGAGATAATGGATATCTTAATCCAAATGAATATATAATAAAGCTCAAGGGAGAAGAAGTTGCAAAAGGTGAGATACTTGTAGATTATTATCTAGCCCTTGATCCAGGAAATTTAACTGGAGAAGTTGATGGTATAGAAACTATAGAACCAGCTTACGGTATACCTAGCAAATGGATAGCTAAAGATAAAAAAGAGTTGGCAGAAATATATGGATATACAGTCATAGATCCTCTTTCAGTATTAGTTACTCATTTATCTGAAGTAATAAGGGTACATTCTCATGAATTACTTTCTAGGCAGGATATAAATCAATTGGTTGATAATTTAAAGAAAACTAATGAGCCTTTAGTAGAAGAAGTGGTTCCTAGCATAGTTTCGTATGGTAATTTACAAAAAATATTAGGAAACTTATTAAGAGAAGGAATTCCTATAAAAGATATGGAAACTATACTAGAAACTATTAGTGATTATGGAAACTCTGTTAAAGACACAGAAGTATTGACAGAATATATTCGTCAGGCTCTTAAGAGAACAATAACTCATAAGTGGTCTGAAGGAGGACAAATTAAAGTTATAACATTAAGTACTGATGTAGAAAAGTTAATTATTAATTCAATAAATAAAAATGACAAAGCAAATTATTTATCAATTGACCCGGAATTAATGCAGAAATTGGTAGGACAATTAATAGAAGAAATAAATAAGATTAAAAATGACATAAATATACCAATCATCATGACATCTCCTTTTGTGAGGGGATACTTTAGAAAATTACTAGATCAATTTTATCCCAAAGCAGTAGTATTATCATTTAATGAAATTGACAATTCTGTACAAATACAAGCATTAGGTAATATATCTATTTAAGAAAGAGTGATAGTATGACTTTTATAAGAGAAAAAGTAATAGATGATGAAAAATTATGGGAGCAATATTTAGAAACTAAAGATATTAATATTAGAAATCAAATTATTGAAAAATACAGCTATCTAGTTAAAGTTATCGCTTTGAAACTTAGAGGATCTTATCAACAATTTGGGGAAGTAGATGACGTTGTTAACGAAGGTATAATTGCTTTAATGGATGTTATTGATAAATTTGATTTATCTCATAATGTAAAATTTGAAACATATGCAACAATTCGTATAAAAGGTGCTATAATTGATTATGTTAGAAAACAGGATTGGATACCAAGAAAAGTTAAAAATGAGGCTAAAATAGTAAAGAAAGCTGAAGACGAGTTATATATAAAACTGGGGAGAACACCTAATGATAATGAAATAGCAGATTATCTAAAAATAGATATAAATGATTATAATCAGATACTTAGCAATTCTTATAAGACAAGCATATTATCCTTTGAAGATTTACTAGGAGAAGCTAACTTAAGAGAAAATGAAATTAGTAATGGTTATGAATTGCCTGAGGATGTTTTAGAGACAAAGGAGTTATACAAGGTTTTAAAAGAAAGCATAAAAGAACTTAAAGAAAAAGAAAAATTAGTAGTATCCCTTTATTATAAAGAAGAATTAAAACTTAAGGATATTGCAAATATATTGAACATTAGTACTTCAAGAGTTTCTCAAATACATACTAAAGTATTAGAAAAATTAAAAGAAAGCATTAGAGAATATTTAAATAGTTATAACAAATAAAAAAAGGGGTGGATTTATGTCAAGAGGTTTTTATACGTTAACATCAGGTATGTTAACTCAACAAAGGAAAATAGATATATCTAGTAACAATGTAGCTAATATAAATACTGCAGGATATAAAAAAGAACAAGCAGTTACATCAAACTTTGGTAATTTGCTAATAAATAAATACAAGCAAAATGGTATTTATGAAGAATCAACTGAATTAGGTAATGTTTCAGTTATAAGGACGATTGAAGAAAACAACACCATACATTCACAGGGAAGTTTAGAAGAAACAGGTAATATAACTGACTTTGCTATAATGGGTTCAGGGTTTTTTGCAGTTGATAGTAATGACGATATTTTATACACGAGGAATGGAAGCTTTAACTTAGATAATGAAGGTTATTTAATTCTTTCAAGCGCAGGAAGAGTACAAGGTGAATATGGTGACATATACATTGGAACAGATAAGTTTGAAGCATTAGAAGACGGTAGCATTAGAGTAGATGGAGAAATAATAGATAAAATAGCTGTTTATGATTTCCTTGATTATAATAACTTGCAAAAACAAGGAGAAGGAATGTATATTTCAGAAGAAGAACCTGAAATATTAGAATATCAGAGAATTGCAAATAAAACTATTGAGAGATCAAATGTAAATGTCACTGAAGAGTTATCGGGTATTATGTCATCTCAAAGAGCGTTGGAAACAGCATCACAAGCTTTAAAAATTTATGATATGGTACAAGATATGGCAGCAAATCAAATTGGTAAAATAAACTAGGTGGAGGTAATGTATGATAAAGGCATTCTATACTGGAGTTAATGGAGCAAATAGTAATCAAAATTATTTAGACGTTATATCTAACAATATGTCAAACATTCAAACTACAGGATACAAAAAATCAAAATCAGAATTTTCAGATTTAATGTATACAAATATTAGAGGTGTACAGGGAGAAAATACTCAATTAAAATCGGGAAGTGGATCTAGACTGGAAAAGATAGACATTTTATTCAATCAAGGTGCACCATATAGAACAGACAGCTTAACAGATTTTGCAATTAATGGAGATGGTTTTTTTGCTATATCTTATGAAGATGAAATTTTCTTTACAAGAGATGGTAGTTTTCAAGTAACTAATATGGATGATGGAAACTATCTTATGTATCAAGGAGGATATGTTCTTGATAATAATGAGGAATATATATTGCTTGAAAATTTAGAAGATGAAATAAATGTAGGTGTGTATGAATTTACCAATAATTCAGATTTACAAAGGTCAGGAGATAATTTATTCCAAATATCTAATGAAGATGCAGAATATAACTTATCAGAAAATTCAAAAATAATGAGAGGATATTTAGAAGCGTCAACTGTAGAAGTGTCAGAAGAAATGGTTAAGCTTTTGCAGACACAAAGAGCCTTTCAGCTTAACTCAAGTGTAATAAAGACAGCAGATGAAGTAGAACAAACAATCAACTCATTGAAGGGCTAATAATAAAACGAGGTGGCACTATGGATAAAGAAATTAGGATTGATGATAAAATTGATAACATTGAAAATAATGAAGAGAAAATTATGCCAAAGTATAATATTAGTCATCTTGTATCAGCGAATAAACTAAAAGCATATGTTAGAATTGAGTTAATTGACAAACAGGCAGAATTAGTAGCAGATGAAATAATAAATTATTTAAAAGAGTACGGCATTGTATATGGAATAAAAGAGCAGGAAATAAAAGACTATTGTGAAAGTAAAGATTATTCCAAGGAGCTAGTAGCAGCATGTGGATTAGACCCAATAAATGGGAAAGATGCAGAAATAGTTTATGATTTTGACACATCGACAGATAGTAAATTTATAGAAGAAGAAGACGGTACAATAAACTTTAGAAATTTAAATAATGTAATCAATGTAAAGAAAGATGATATATTATGTCATATTAAACCAGTTGAAGATGGAGTAGATGGAGTAGATGTTTATGGAGAACCCATAAAATTTAAAGAAGGAAAAACAGTTAGTTTTTCTAGCGGTAATAATACATATATATCAGAAAATGAGCTAGAACTAAGGGCAAGTACTGATGGATGTGTAGAATTAAAAAATGATAAAGTATATGTAGAAAATGTTTACAGGGTAAATAATGTAGATAACGAAACTGGAAATATTGATTTTATTGGTAGTGTAGTAATAAACGGAGATGTTAAGGCTGGATTTTCTGTAAAAGCAAAGGGTGATATAAAAATTCGGGGAATGGTTGAAGGAGCATTTATAGAATCTGACAGTGATGTAGTTATAAGTAAAGGCATGAATGGAATGGGGAAAGGCTCTATATATGCAAAAGGTAATGTAACAAGTAAATATATAGAGAATGCAATGGTGGTTTCTGATAAAACTGTTTACGCGGAAGCTTTAATTAATAGTGAGGTTGTAGCTAAAGATTCTGTAAAATTAAGGGGACATAATGCTGCTATTTTAGGTGGAACTACAAAAGCAATGAATTTAATTTATGCAAAAACAATCGGTAATAAAACAAATTCAGAAACATACTTGATTTTAGACTTAAGTGAATATCAAAAAAAACAAGCAGAAATAGAAAAGAATAATAAAAGAAATCATCATTTAAAAGTTGATTTGGAAAAAAAGAACAAAGAATTACAAGAAATAGAAGAAAAAGCTGCTTTAATTGAAAACTCTAGTTTAGATGATTCAAATAAAATTAATATAAAAAAACAATTTGTCTTAAAGAAAATAAAAATAAACAATGAAATATCTGAAATTAAAAGTAAGTTAAATGATGTTGTACAAACAGACAATTTAGCAGATCATAAAATAATATGTACTGGGATTATTTATTCAAATACCAGGATTACAATTGGATGGATGAAATATAATGTTAGACAAGATATTAGTTATAGCAAAATATACAATGATGGAAATGATATTACTATAGTAACATTAAATTCATCAGATATAGAGTAAGGAGGTTTACATGTGAACTATAGTGAATTAAATGAAATGCATATAGATTTATTAAA
The DNA here is from genome assembly GCF_035934735.1 of Sedimentibacter sp. MB31-C6. Lineage (NCBI taxonomy): Bacteria > Bacillati > Bacillota > Tissierellia > Sedimentibacter > Sedimentibacter sp. MB31-C6. The sequence goes on along the minus strand of NZ_CP142396.1, from coordinate 833,951 downwards.
AGAAATTGGAAATATAGGAGCAGGTAACGCTGCAACCTCTCTTTCAAGTATGTTATCTAAAAGAATAGATATGAATGTTCCTGAAGTAAGTATATTGAATTTCGATGCTGCCATAGACTCTATGGGTGGTGCAGAAAATGTGGTAGTTGGCATTTTAGTAAGCTTTTCAGGAGATATAGAAGGTGTAATTTTGTTTTTATTAAAAAGAGAATTTGTCCACCTTATTTTAAATTCTTTGTTAGGGACGGAATTACATAGTTTTGAAGAAATTTCAGAAATGGAAATGTCAGCGTTATCGGAGATAGGAAATATTATGGTTTCTTCCTATGTAAATTCCATTGCTAGTCTGACTAATATGAAAATAGATATAACAGTTCCTTCTTTAAATGTTGATATGACAGGAGCTTTATTAGACGCTGTTACAGCTGAGTTTGCAGAAGTAGCAGATAAAGTTATCTTTATAAAAGAAAAGTATTTCTGCAGTGAAGAAACTGTATATAGTAACATGTTACTTTTACCTAGTATGTCATCCCTGAAAATTCTACTTAAAAAATTTGGAGTTGATATATGAGTGTAACGATTGTACGTTCGACAGTTAACGTAGGCATATCTGACATGAAAATAGTTGATGCTCCAGATAAATTAATTTCGTATGCATTAGGGTCTTGTGTAGGTATTTGTTTATATGATAAGGTTAAACAAATTGCAGGGATGGCTCACATAATGCTTCCAACAAACAATAATAAAGATAAATCAAATATTTTTAAATATGCAGATACAGGAATTACTGAAATGATTAAAAAAATGGAACTTATGGGATGTTTGAGAACTAGAATGACTGCAAAAATTGCAGGTGGAGCAAAGATGTTTGAAATAAAAAGTAATTCAGCTATAGGAAATATAGGAGAAAGAAATGTTATAGCAACAAAGGAAATACTCAGTAAGCTTAATGTAAAAATTATAGCTCAAGATGTAGGAGAAAATTATGGACGAACAATAATATTTGACAGCATTAATGGAGAATTGACAATAAAATCCTTTGCAAAGAATGTTAAGATTATATAGATAAAAACTTTCACTGCCAATTAGCAAACTAACGTAAGGAGCAAAAATATGTATATTTCACAATGTTTAATAGCAAAAAATGAAGAAAATAATATAGAATACTGCTTAAATCATCTTAAAGATATAGTAGATGAACAAATAGTAGTAGACACAGGTTCCACTGACAGAACAGTAGAAAAAGCTAAAAAAGCAGGAGCAAAAATATTTCACTTTGAGTGGATTGATGATTTTAGCGCTGCAAGAAACTTTGCGTTAGACAAAGCCAAAGGTGATTGGATTATATTTCTTGACTGTGACGAATATTTTTCAGAAGAATCTGTGAAATTGATTAAAGAATGTATAATTAAATACGGTGAAAAGAAAAATGTTGATGGATTAACTTGTGAGTTAATTAATATTGATTCAAACAATAATATATTAGCTACGGTAAAAAATATAAGTCCTAGAATCTTTAAACGAAAAGACTATATTAGATATAATAAAAAAATACATGAAGTTCTTAGTAATACAAGAACTTCAAATGCTAATCCTTTGTTATCTGATGTAAGTAAACACTTAAAAATATTTCATACTGGGTATGATAAAGAAGAAGTAAAGAATAAAAATAAGAATGAAAGAAATGAAAATTTATTAAAAAAAGAACTTGAAGAAAACCCAGAAGATTGTAAATTAAATCTTTATTTAAGTAAACAGCTTAATATGGAAGGGAAATATGAAGAAGCTCTCAATTATAGTCTCAAGTCATTAGAGTATATGGATAAAAGCTTAATTTTTGATTATTATTATACTATTTATAGCAATATTATGATAAACATGATAGCATTATCAATGCCTTATATAGATATAAAGAAAATATTCGATGAAGCAATAAAAAATTTCCCTGATTATCCAGATTATTATATGCATATAAGTACAGTTACATTGAGAGAAAATATGATAGATGAATCTATAGAGTATTTAGAAAAGTGTATCTACTATTGTGAACATTATACAAAGGATATTGAGAGTTTTACTATTGGTAAAATAGATAGAGTTTATACTAATTTACTAAATGCATATCGATTAAGTGATAATAAACCTAAAATTGTAGAGTTGGCAGTTGCATTATTAAAAACAAATAAGTACGATTTTGAAAGACTGACAATACTAATTAAAACATTTTTAACTCAGGAAAAAGAAGAAGATATCATTATATTTTTAAATAAATTATATGATATTAGTAAGTTTAAAGATAAACTATATTTGTTAAAAGCAAGCGAATTTAGTGGGGGATTAAAACTTAGTGAATTTTATAGAAGCTTACTAAACGAAGAAGAACTTGAAGTGGTACAGAATTCAAAATTAACAAATGAATCTGAATAATATATAAATTTTACTGATTAGAATAAGAGGACAAATATGAGACTTAACATTAGAAATAAAATAATTGAATTAATTCCTACTATTATAGAAGGGATAACATATGCGCAAAATGCTGAAAGCCATTTAGCAATTCAAGTATTAGATGACTGTATAAATGCAATTTCTTCAATCTTTAATTCTTTAGAATCAGGGTTATCAGAAAATAGGATATCTTTTTATGCTATAAAAATAAACTCCATAATTGAAAAAATAATGCAAATGAAGACCTTTGTTAATAACGGCCAAAATACTAAAGAAATTTCATATAAAATAGAAAACTTAATAATTAGTTTAAAAGGTAGTCTATTGGATGAATCAGAAGTTAAACTGGAAATAGTTTTTTTACCGTACAAGTCTTCGATGTGGGATTCAATGGAAAGTATTTGGAGAGCAGCTAAAGATGACCCAAGGTGTAACTGTCATGTAGTTCCAATTCCTTACTATGTTAATACAGAAAAAAATGATTTTTCTACCTTAGAGTATGAGGGTGATAATTTTAATGAAGAGGTTCCAGTAACACATTTTAAGGATTATGATATTTCTGTAAAAAAACCTGATATTATTTATTTTCACAATCCATATGATGAATACAATACTTTGACTCGAGTACCTACTCAATATTATTCTAGGAATTTAGTAAAATACACTAATATGCTGGTATATTGCCCATACTTTGTAAGTATGTCATATAGTCTTAATAAAGATGATAAAATTAATAATTTCTACAAAATGCCTGGAATTTATAATTCACATAAGGTAATTTGTCAATCCGTAGCATTTAGCAATTTTTTAACTGGTTTCGGTTTTGATTCTAGTAATTTGTTAACATATGGGTCTCCAAAAATAGATTCTGTTATTTATAATTTGCATAATAAAAATTATAATATTCCTAAAGAATGGATAAAAAAGCTTCAAGGGAAAAAGGTATTTTTATTAAATACAAAAATTTTTCACTTTAGTATAAAAGGACAGGAAACTGTTGAAGATTTAGAAAATTTAATACATTCTATTATTGATAATCCTAATTGTGCTTTAATATGGAGACCACATCCTTTAGCACGTTCTGGCATTAAGAAATATACACCAGATTTATATAACAAATACGTGAAATTAGAGGAATCAGTAGAAAAAATAGAAAATTGTATTTTGGATACTACATCTACATACCTTTTATCGTTTATTTTATCAGATGCACTTATTAGTGATGGTAGTTCTATAATAAATAATTATTTAATCACTAAAAAACCTATTTATCATTTAGAACCATATGGTTCAATTAAGACTTTTAATTATTTTACTGATCCTTCAGCATTTTATATTGATTATTTAGGTACTTCTATTACAGATTTTAGGGATATGATACTTAATGATAAAGATTATAATTTGCATAATAGATTAAAAATTACTGAAGATACATTTCCTAATCTTGATGGAAAAGCAGGGGAGCGAATACATAGTAAAATATACGACGAAGTATATAAAAAATGAAATCTTGTATTATGTCAAATTCCTCAAGACTAGTAAAAATATTTTGAAGGTCATGAGGAATTTTTATATACTTAAAAGCACATAATTCAAGGAGGTGATTTAAAGTGATTAACGGTGAAATAACAACAAGTTATAAAAGAATCTTATCAAATGGAATAAGTATACCTGAAATGGGTTTTGGAACAGATATAGCTCAAACTTGGAGAAACTCAAGTAATAGAGTTACCAAAATTTATAGAAGAACTAAACAATATTACAAATTAGTAAAGAGCAAGAATTTTAAAAGGTTAAAAGTAGATAATTCTTTGCCTAAGATTGTAAAATATGCACCTAAATTAAATTGTAGGTTATTTGATACTTCGAGAGCATATGGTGGGAGTGAATACGTATTGGGACATGAGCTTAAGGGGTATAATAGAGATGATTATTTTATAATAACTAAACTTAGTAATTTTGATCAAAAAAATAAAACAGTTAAAGAAGCTATTATATCGAGTCTTGAGCAATTAAATATGGATTACGTTGATTTATATTTAATTCATTGGCCACAAACAGATACATATTTAAAATCTTGGAAGCAAATGGAGCAAATATATAAAGAGGGACTGTGTAGAGCAATTGGAGTATGTAACTTTAATATTCATCATTTAGAAGAGTTGAAAAAAGTTGCTGAAATAATGCCAATGGTTAATCAATTTGAATGTCACCCATTATTTACTCAAAATAATTTAATTGACTATTGTAATGAAAATGGTATACAAGTTATGGCATATACCCCTACAGGAAGAATGGATTTTCGTTTAAAACGTAATAGAAAGTTAGAAATAATATCAAAAAATTATAATAAGTCAATACCACAAATTATATTAAGATGGCATATGCAAAATGGAAATATCCCAATAGTAAACACCACAAAGCTTGATCATCTAAGGGAGAATATGGATATTTTTGACTTCGAATTAACTAATCAAGAAGTCGAACAAATTAATAGTATAAATATTAATTCAAGGTTAAGATATGATCCAGATAATTGCGACTTTGACAGATTGTAATTATATATTAAATATGAGAGGTAAGGTTATGATTAATAATATTAAGAAGGAACAATGTACTGGATGTAAAATGTGTTCAGATGTATGTCCGGTTGATGCAATCACTTACCCACTAGACAAAGAAGGATTTTGGTATCCTGATGTTGACTATAGTAAGTGTATAAAATGCCAAAACTGCATTAAGTCATGTCCAAGTTTAACAAAAATTGATTTTAAGAAGAATAAGCCTGAAGTTTATTCAGGATGGATTAATAATACTGATATTAGATTAAAAAGCACTTCAGGTGGTATGTATTATGCTATGGCAAGTTATTTTATAAACTCAGGAGGATATATTGTAGGATCAAGGTATACGGGCAATTATAAAGGAGCTAAGCATATATATTCTAATACAATTGAAGGCTTAAATCAGGTTATGGGTTCCAAGTATTTTCAAAGTGATGCTAAAGGAATTTATCTTACTGTTAAAAAACTTCTTGAAGAAGGTAAGAAAGTACTATTTTGTGGTACTCCTTGTCAGGGGGGTGCATTGCAATCATTTTTGAAGAAAGACTATAACAATCTTGTTATAGCTGATTTTATTTGTAGAGGTGTTAATTCACCAATGGTCTTTAAAAGTTATATGGAAGAATTGGAGAATGAATATAATTCTGAAATTGAATTTGTTCATTTAAAAAATAAGAAAAATGGCTGGACAAGTTTAGCTACTTTAGTTAAGTTTAAAAATGGTTCTGAATATTATAAAGATAAAAATAATGATTTGTGGGTAAAAGGTTTCATTAAAGGGAATTTGTATATGAGACCTTCGTGTCATAATTGCAAATATAAAGAGTTACCAAGGATTGCTGATATAACTATCGGTGATTTTTGGGGAATACAAGGAGCAGATTCTAAAGATATGTTTAATGGAATATCAGTAATTATGGTAAATTCAGAAAAAGGGAAGAGTTTGATTACGTCTATAAAAGATTCAATTACTTTAGAAGAACAATCATTAGAAAGTGCTATTAAAGGAAACCCTTGCATATTAACATCTGCACAAGAAGGAACAGAGCGCAATCGATTTTTTAAACTTTTAGAAAAATATCCATTTACTACAGCAGTTCAAATGTGTTTTACAGATAAATAAAGCTATATTTGTATCATAAAGCATTAAAAAGTTTTAGTGGTAAAAAAATATTGATATGAGGGATTATATGAAAGAAAAAATAATTCAAAAATGTAAACATTATATATATATATTGAAAAGAATTGACATATTTAAATTTATATACTGGAATTTTATTTCTAATTGTGTAATACGAGAAGAGAAATGCTATATTTTTACAATGAAAAATTCAGTATTAGATATTGATAAAAGTGCACGAATTATTCTTAGTGGTAATAACATTACTATTGGTCATAATAAATTAAGAAAATCAAAAGCAGAAACCTATTTACGTATGGAAAAAAACTCAAAATGGATTTCAAAAGGTGGGGCAAAACTCTTTTATGATACAGTTTTAGAATTAAAAAATAACGCAATATTTGAAGCAGGGTATTTCACCGTAAATGGAGGTAGTACTATTATTGTTGCCCAAAATATAATCTTTGGAGATAATGTAATGTTAGGTCGTAATATTTTAGTTTATGACAGTGATCATCATCAAGTTTTGGATGCAGAAGGAAGGATGACTAATCCTCCTCAGAAGGTTGTTATAGAGGATAATGTGTGGTTGACATCTAATGTAACTGTACTAAAAGGAGTTCATATAGGGCAAGGTAGTTTAGTTACAGCGCAGACGTTAGTTAGAAAGGATGTTCCACATAATTCTGTAGCTGGAGGTGGAGCTACAGCTAAAATTATTAGTAATCATGCTTCATGGAGTCGTAAAAGTACTAACATTTAATTAATGCATCAATTCGAAGAAATGTCCGAAAAATTACTAATTTTCCGGACATTTCTCAATATTAAAATTTTTTAATATTCAATGACTTTTTTAAAAAGTTCAAGGAATATTCTCTAGAAAATTTAATTTTCTTATTTACTTCAGTGTAATCAATATTAAAATCAACATCTCTTAGTTTTTTAAATCCAGAGATTATTCTATTTTTAAGGCCTAAGTTTTCTAATAAATCATAAATTCTTGATGACATACTTTTAACTATATAAGTATAAAATGGTTTTTGATATAGTATTGAAAAAATAGTTCCATGAAAGGAATTAGTCACTATTATTTCTGCATTTTTAATGTACCATAGAAAGTCAATTGGTCCATCAAAGAAAAAACTATCTGAATTATTTTTAAATAATCCTTTTGGTGCCTCTGTAAAAAAATGAATAACTTTTAAATTATATTTTCTAGCTAACATATTTACAAAACTTATGGCTAATGGAGCAGTTTTATCATGATTAAGAAAGTAAAAAAATATATATTTATCTTTTTCTTTTTCACTTTTTGTATTATCAATTAATTTATCATATTCTTCTTTTTCAAGTAGTAGAGTTGGATCTAACACAGTATGAACTTTTTTTTCTGTAAATTGCTGTACAAAAGCCTCGTGAGTTTTTTCTCTGATTGATAAATAATTAAAATTAGGTATATATTTTTCAAATATCTTAGGATTTAACCTTTTATCTTCAAGTCCAATTCCAATACTTGCTGCATAAGAAATCTTAACTGAATTATCCTCTACAAAATCGAGAAAGTAAGCAGTATTGGAAAAACTAAAAGTAGTATTCCAAACCTGATCACTACCTACAATATAATAGTCAAACTTAGGACATTTATCTGAAGTCATGTCATAAATAAAGTCACTCTCAATTTCTAGATACTTTTCTCTGAATTTTTCATATTTATCTAGTTTACTAATATATTTATTTTTAATAATTTCATTTTCAAAAGAACTAGGTTTCCAATTGGGATTAAAGTTTATAACTTCTGCATAACATCCATCTAATTTATTTATTGTATATTTTAAAGCATAACATTGTAAAACAGCTCCATAATTATCACAAAAATGAAAATTTAAAATACCTATTTTCTTCATTGGTTATTCACTCTCCATTCCAAATACAACATCATTAAAATTAATTATGCTTTCTAACTCTTTACCGTTTTTCAACAGTTCATCTATTGCCTCATTGCAATGATATACTGATGTGATAACAATAACATCTACATCGGGTTCCTTACTGATAGAGTTCACATTAACTACAGGTATATCATTATACCCATATGTGAATTTTTTACATTCTTTATCAATGAAATACATTACTTGAACATCTGTTTTTATTAAGTCATTATATAATATATCAGCAAATTGTCCTAAACCATAAATAGCTATTCTTTTAAAGTTATTATCTATAAAAAACTTACTTATATTTTTATTATTGTTTTTAAGTTTCAGGTATTGCATGGACGTTAAATAACAGTATGCATATTCTTCTTGTTGATTTGTACCTCTTCGAAGATAAAACATTAAGCCACCTCATTTTTATATTTTCATTAATTTGAAAATCACTTTATACTATACATTCACATTATATTGAAGCAATTTCTCCATTCGTTGAATTCTTTCGGGGTATTCAGTATTAGTATTTATGTACTCTTTAATATATCTTTTCGTTTCATTAGCGTAAATTGTTATTTTGTCATCATAATTGTTATTCACACAAATTTCTAGGATAAGACTAGCATGATATGTATAGAAACGTTTAAGCCAAGTAACTATATGCTTATTTTCTAACATTTCGATTATTCTTTTATAAGCATGTAAACTACCTACTCTTTTAGATATATCTGCTGTATGTGAAAGAGAACTGTTACGCTTATAATAATGATACATAGGTTTTGTTATATAAATTGATTTTTTTGAATTTAGTGCTAAGTTTGTAAAAAATATAATATCTTCACAAAATGTAATATTTTCATCAAAATTTAATGTAGAGCTATCATTCATTTTAAACAAAGAAGCTCTAAATAATTTATTCCAAATATACGCACCGAAACCTTTGTATTCATCTCTTTTAAACGCATAGGTAATAAGTTTTTCTTGATTAAAAGGTTTATAATCAATTTGTTCTTGATTAATCATTGGAGTAGTAGTTTCATCAGTGTCAATGTAATAATTAGCTATTGCTATATCAGCATTATTCTCTAATAAAGCATCAATCATAACTTCATACATTCTATTTTCAATCCAATCATCTGGATCTACAAATCCAATAAATTCGCCGGTCGCATATTTTAAGCCGAAATTTCTTGCAGAACTTACACCTTCATTTTTTTTATGAATTACTTTAATTCTATTATCCCTTTTAGAATAATCATCACATATTTTACCACTATCATCAGTAGAACCATCATTTATGCAAATAATTTCTAAATTCGTGTAAGTTTGATTAGTAATGCTTTCAATACATTTTATAATGTGTCTTTCTACATTATATACAGGGACAATAATTGAGATTAAATTTTTCATAGTACACCTCATCATTGTTAATTAATTGTAATTATATTTTTGTTCTTACCATTTATGAAGTCTTCCATTATTTTTGCTAAAACAACTGATTCAATAGCTGTAAGTTTAAATTCCTTTTTTTTATTGCCGTTAATTAGGGATTCAAAATCACTAATTTCATATCTTAAACCTTCAGCATAAAATTTTGTGTAAAATTTTTCATTTTTATTAGAGTCTTCATGTCTTACTTCAAAATGTTGTGTTTTCCACCATGGAGCTTCTGCTAAAAGATATCCGTTAGTTCCTGATATAATAAGTTGACCTTCTGACTTTACTCCTAAACCAACCTTAGCAGTGGCTATAGTAGTGTCATAATATAAATAGGCTTTCGTATATAAATCTATACCATTTTTATCTACAAAGCAATCAAACCGAACTTCTTTATAATCAGTACCTAGTATTTTTATTATGGCTAATAGTGGATAGCTTGCAAGTTCAGTAAAACTACCGCCATTTTCTTCCTTTTGCAATTCTCTAATATTTCCAGAAACTAACTTCGTAAAGCATGCTTCAACATCCCGTATCACTCCAATTTCACCACTTTTAGCGATTCCTATTAGCTTTAAAAATCCTGGAGTATATGCAGTCTTAATTGCTTCCAATAAAACGAGATTGTTACTTATTGCTATATCAAATAATTCTTCAGCCTGTGATTTACTTAATACCATAGGTTTTTCGCATAATACGTGTTTTCCATTAATTAAAGATGATTTTATATATTCATAATGAGTATTATGTGGAGATGCAATATATACTGCATCAATGTCATTATAAAATATATCGATATTATCAGTATAGGTATTTAGTTCGAATTTATCAGCTAATTTTTTTGCACTTTGTAAATGTGGATTATAAACAGATTCAACATTTACACCATTTACTGCTTTTGATTCTGGCACAAATCTATTTGCTATTCTTCCGCTTCCTATAATTCCAATTTTAATAATATTATAATTAGTAACTCTTAGCATTGTACTGGAAATACCTTTTGTTCTTTCTAGATATATAACTTCACAGTACTCCTTTAAATAATCAAATTTTCCAGTCCAATCCGAGCCAACAGTAAAAATATCAATATTATATTTTAATATATCCTCGATTTTTTGGCCCATGTGGTCTTCAATTATAATTTCATCTGCAAAACCCGTTTGTTTTATATGTTCAATTCTATTTACTATAGAATCAATAATATTAAGCTTACCTCTATACTCGTCATATTGCTCTGTTGTAACCCCAACAATAAGGTAATCACCTAATTCTTTTGCTCTTTTTAACAATCTATAATGGCCATCGTGAAACAAATCAAAAGAACCGTATGTAATAACTTTCTTCAATTTTCTCTCCTTAATTAAACTAAATGATTAATTTATATACCTAATATATAATATATCGGCATTTTTCAGTTTTTTTTTAATTATATTAATTCCAATATAATGAAACTGAGAACTATTTAGGTATATTTTTATTTGTTAGGTAAAATATTCAATTAATTAAAATAGTGTAATTAAAAAAAGGAGTGATTACCCCTTTTTATTCATGATTCTTATTTTTTGAAATGAATTCAATTGCTTTAATGACTTCCTTAACAACTTCTGCGTGATTCTGACATTCTAAGGAACTGTATTCAGCAAAAACTTCACCTTTTTTTGAAGTTATATAGTAAGGTTTAAGGTTATTTAATGCCATAGCCATGATATCATCAGCACATTGTTCGCATTTGCAGATATCATTGTAATTCGGGTCAGTTTCTAATAATTTGTGTAAATAATTTTCAACGCATACTTCTAAATAATTTACTACCATTTACTTCCCCCCCTTCAATCAATAATTTCTCTATACATACCTACAACTGAAATAATTATGTCATTATAATACTTATGATAATAAATATCTTTAAAGTTATAGTATTTATTGTACAATGAATTAATATAAACTAACTCATTGTCTGAAGGACTATAATTATAAAGATTATTTATAGCATGTACAACTTCACCTCTAGTTATTGGTTTATCAGGATAAAAATAATTACCATTACCTGAAACTAAATCTCTATTTGAAATTTTGATTATTGCACTTTTTGCCCAATGGCCATTTATATCAGAGAAATTAAAGTTACTAGTAGCTGGCAATGCGTTTATTTTTGATTTAAAGCTACTTATTTTTGATAACATCTCACAAAATTCAGCTCTAGTTACATTACTATCTGGGCGAAAAGTTTTGTCCTTATATCCTGAAACATATCTTTTTTTACTGCCCATTGAGATATAATCCCTTGCCCAATGATTATCTATATCCGTAAATTTATTTTTTAAATAAGCAGTTGTGTCATAGGGAAGGTCATTTATTCTGCAAAAAATAGTTACCATTTCTGCTCGTGTAATTGGTGAATCTGGGTTAAAATTAGTAGAATTGACGCCATTCATATAAGCAGGAATTAATATTTCAAAGGTACTCGCAGTTTCCTCTGTTTTTTTATATTTTAGACCTTTATTTTCAAATAAATCCTCAGTATATTTATAATCATGCACATCATAATCCAATGAATGCTTACGAGGTCTTCTTCTGGATGTAATTTTAGTAGATGCAACAGATCTATTTCCAGCTTTATCAACAACTGTAAAATAGTATATACCATCATAATTTATTATTGTATTATGTTTATAATTAAACTCTTTTATATCATCTTTACCTTTACTTATTGGAATATATTTTCCATCAAAAGTTATTAAATAATCCAGTCCAAAGTCATCTTTAACATCTAATTCAAAAGTATAATCATTCAAGAAACTAATATCTATATCAGGTCTTCTGTAATCAATTCCCGTAATATTGAAATTAAATAATTCTTGAGAATTAGTATCTGATTTAACAAGAACTTCATAATTACCATTATCATCGTATATGTCCATACTAGGAATAGTTGTGTAATTATCGTTATCAGTAAAATTGTATCCAGAATATTTTACAATTGTACTATAGTCATCATAGTTTATAGGTGAAAGTGTTATTAAAAGGTAAAATTCACCTTGCTTAATTACTTTATAATCATATTTTTCATCATCAACATAAATAGTGAAGCTAAAAGGAACATTGTTTTCTAATTTATTCAAGTAATAATTAATTTCATTTGATATAGTTGTTTTGTTATCAGGGGTAACTACTGAACGTACCTTATCGAGATTCATATAAAAAAGTACTTGCTTTTTTTCATAGTCATATTTAAGTTCATAGTCGAAGAATATATCATCTCTATCATCTTTATTGGAATATTTATTATCATCATCATCATCTTCATCAATATCTTTAACAGTATAAAAAATTGTTTTAGGATTTCTTCCATAGTAAATAGTGAATGGATATTTTCCATCTTTATCTACTATAAATGATGCAGATTTTCCTATAACTTGGTAACCAGAAGGCAGGTATATATAAAATTCATCGTCTTCGTCTTCTTCTATCCTTCTGTTATTTATATAACGATATGGTGTTATAGTGATTTCCTTAAAATTTGTACCAGATACGTCTTCTACGTCAAAGCTAGCTCTTAAAGTGTTATCTTCTGCGCCATAGCATGTACTATTTATGTTAAAAATTATTACAATTGTTGCAATAATAATTAATAATTTTTTCATTAAAAACTCCTTTTGTTTCAATTTTATGTATTTGTTGACTTAGGAATATGTAATATTTAAAATTCATCTGCCCTTGTATAATTGAAGTTGCCTATCAAAAAGATATTTTAATATTATAGACTCATCACTATTTGAAGTATTTAAAAAAATACATCCATAATTGTTTGATATTACATTATTAGTTTCTTCATCAATAATATCATCGATTCTTATAACCTTAGCTTCTAAAAATATAGGTGTAGATTTAAAAGTTTTAAAACAAAATATAATTCTATCATTAATTTGAAATTCAAAATTAGATGATATTAACATTCCTCTTATACTTAAATTATGCAAGTTGATTTTTATGCGAGGTAAATCTTCAGTTAAATCTTCATCATCTCTATAAATCTTATCTAAATAAAAGGTCAAGTTGGTATTAACCTTCAAAGCAGTTCTGCGTTCTATGACTGGTTCTACACCTATGATATTAGCAGTAATTTGTTTGCTTGAAGCTACGCTCACCTTACATAGATAAGGAAATATTCCTTTAAGGGAATCATATACATATATATATATTTTTGTATCATAACTTAAAACTGGCAAATTATTTCCTTTAACAATAATCGTCGGTTTATTTAAGTTTAACAACCTACCTTTTCCTATAAATTCTTTTTTAAAATCATAAATTTTAACTAATGAAGATCTATTAATCATACATACTCCTTTCTTAAAAAGAATTTACTCAGTATCCCATTTAATTATTATTACATCTTTGTTAGATATTAAGTTCAAATATGATGCTTCTTTGCCATTGTGTAGCAAGATAATATTACCTTTTGGATTAGCTGGATCAATATCTGTATAATTTAACATGTCAGCAAAAATATAAGGAGTATTATCTTCTCGAACAGGTAATTTTACATTTTCATTATTAATTGTCACTTCAATAGAGTTTATTTCTGACTTTTCTTCTAATTCATTTGATTTATTATTATTTTCATATTCTGTATTGTTCATATTTTTTTCACTACTACTTGAAATATCTATTATACATCCATCATATAATTCAAAGTCCATTTCAATTAATTTACCATTAACAAAGTATGTATTATTGGTTTCATCATATATATTAAATAGATTTATTAAATCTTTTAAACTACTTATTTTTGAAATTTCTATTAAATCTGAATTTCCAATTATATAATCAGAGTTAACTAATACGTTATTAACATAATACTTTGTGCCTATTTCTGTTTTTATGCCATTAAAATAAACTTGTCCATTTTTTTCGCACTTGTCAATATCAGATATTTTTATTTTAGGAGATGCTCCGTCAGTTGCAGGTACAACTTTAATTAAATCTCCAGGATTAATAGTTGTTTCAATATTAGCAGGCAATGAATTAACATAAATTTGAGCAGGGGTTGAATATTCTCCTGCGTAAAAATGTTCCTTGCCATTTACGTAGAATCGTAGACTTTTACCAGAAATTCCTATAAGTTGTTTTGTATCAAATCCTGACATTAACAAGGCATCCATAACCTTCATTTGTCTTATGCTATATAACCTAACTTTTTTATTATTAACGATTACGCTGAAAAAATCATAATTTTTATTTAAAATAACAGAGTATGCAATTCCTATTGGAGTTATTAACTCAGGACCAAATTCATTTATTAAAGATAAATCAATATCCTTAATACTGTTTTTTTCAGCAATTGCTATTCTAGTTAGTGGGACATCTAAAAGTTCTGATAAAACTTCTCTTAAAAATGGTATTTTACTTCCTCCGCCAGCTAAGAAAACAGCAGCAGGAGGCTCGTTATTTAATTTTAAAATTTTTGAAGCTATATCTGAACACAAGTCTAATATAGATGGCCTTATAGTTTCAAAAATTTGATCTTTAGAAACTTTTTGTGGAATACCAAGTATATTTGTTATGGTGTATTCTTCTATATTTTCAATTAAAGAAGCTTTTATCGATTCAGCATTATTAAAATCTACTATATAATTTTTCATGATGCATTCAGTTATTTCGTCTCCAGCCAATGTAGCCATATCGTAACCAACTACGGTTCCAACCTTTGATATTGCTATATCTGAAGTTCCCGCGCCTATATCTATTAGTGCCAAATTTAATAAACGAAGTTCTTTAGGAATAATTAAATCCATGGCAGCTATAGGCTCTAAAGTTAAATTCACAACCTCTAAATCATTGTTATCCATACATGAATAAAGACCTTCGATAACAGTGTGAGGTAGAAAAGCAGCAATTATTTCTATAGAAACTTTTTTGCCTCTGTGACCTACAATATTGGAAATAGTTTTATCATCTAGAATATAGTTTAATACGCTATATCCTACACAATAAAATAAATCCTCATTTAAAGAATCCTTTGAGAATACTTTTTGTGCAAGTTGTAATGCTTCTAATTCCATTGCATTTTTGAAATCTTCAGTAATAGGTACTCTTATGTCTGACTCTTTTTCTAACATTATACGCTCGGTTTTCAATGACCTTCCGGCAGCCGCTATACACACTTTATCTAGTTTAATATTCAAACTACTCTCTAAATCTTCTTTAACAATTCCTATAATTCGGCTAACCTCAGCTATATCTTCTATTTGCCCATCAATCATAGATCTTTGATTGTGAAAGACACTTTTTATTGCGACAACTTTAAGACATCCATCAATAATTTCGCAGACTACACCTACTATTGAACGTGTACCAATATCTAAAGCAAAAATTATGTTATCCATAGATTAAACCTTTCATTAATATTATTAACATTTTAATTAACAAGATATTATTATATGTAATTCTTAAATATCATCTGAAGAATCAATCTTAAAATTTAAGAAATATATATATATATCTACTATTGCACCAAAAAGTATTTCAGGAATTTCACTACCTATTTCTAATTGTGATAGCAATACAGAAAGGGAGTCATCTTTATAAATGGGTACACCACTGTCTTCTGCTATTTCAACTACTTTGTTGGCTATATATCCTGATCCTGATGCAATAACCACAGGGGCATTATTTTTATTAGCATCATACTTTATAGCAACAGCACGTTTAGCTTTAGCTTTATTTTTATTATTATATGACGACATTTACACCGTTTTTCCTTTCAGCAAGATTATCGAATACTTCATTAAATCTTCTTCTTTTAATACATTCAGATACATTTATATCAGAAATAGATATATTTTTATTTTGAATAATTTCACTGATATCATTTCTTATTTTATCAATATGATTTACAAATTTATTAGGTATTAAAATTTCAAGAGATAGGTTATTATCTTTTAACAATAAGGTTGTTTCAAAGTAACCTACATTTTGAATTTCAAAGGTAATAAATACATTGAAAGTTTCCTTTTTTTCATAATTGCTTTTTTTGTTTTCTGTATAATCTTCATAATCTTTACTAATCCATAGTTCAGAAAACATAAACATACCATTGTAATTTAATGGCATAAATAAGTGCATTAATGGTATATGAACACTTTGATTAAATAATAATGAGTCAGCCATGTCTTCCATAACTCCTTTGTTTACTACATTATTACTATCTTTAATACCAGTTCTTATAATGTCTATCAAGGAGTCAATAGAATTATTTTTTGTATTTGAAGACGTTTCATATGAATTAATTAGAGACAACTTTAAATTATTAAGTTCTTTATCTTCTATTTGTAAATTAAATTTTATATAGTCAAATAAATTATCTAAATCAGTAGAAAAAGTATCTTTTGATGCAGTTTCTAATCTGATTAAATTATGTACTAGTACGGAAACATAATCCCTAACAGGACCAAAATCATTCATTTTAGATACATAACGACCAATAAAAGGCAAAATCTCATTTTTCAACAAGTTTAAATTTAAATCATTACTTTTAGTGTAATTTTCAGTAACCATTTTATCTAATAGTTCTTTAAATGGTTCTTTTAAAATATCAGGTATATTTTCATGTATATTTTTCAATGTAGAATTTATTGATTTATAAGTATCGTTAATAGAAACAAAACAATCATAACTTCTTAAAAAATTCCTTAATATAATTTTAAAGTCCTCATTATTAGAGTTGAGTTTGTAAAGATTTCTCAGGGAATTAAAAAAGTCTCCATTAAATTTAGTATAAGTATTTTGTTGTAGTTTTAAAAAATTTAAAATTTCTTTGTCATCCATTTCAATATTTTTAATGAATGTTTCAAATAGTGTATTTAAAACGGGATCATTTTTAATATTGTGATTTATAAACTGATTATTCAAAAGTAATTTTTTCAAATTATCAGACAGTATAGGAGAGTTTCCAAGAGATTTTAAAAATTTTTCAAATACTGAATCAGGATTATAATTAAGCCAATTTTGGCTTGTATGATTACTAGGGTCTTGCTTATTAGGTTTTGTAACTTTAGTAGGATCAATGACATCAAAAGGCGTAATTGGTTCTGTTTTTATTTTTTGTTTATTAAGTGTATTGTCACTTAAAGGATTTTTTGTACTTACGCGAATATCATTATCTATCATAATAACTCTCCAGTAATTAATATTTAATATTATTATATAGTATTAAGATGAAAATTTAAAGCAAAAATATAACATTATATATATCGGCACTTTTCGATTAAAATTTATTAAAAGATAAAAAATTTAATATAAGTATAAAAAAATATATATAAAAGCTTAATAAACAATAAAAAATGTCGATATAAATGATAAGATGTAAAAGGCAAATGAAGGAGAACTGGATATGGATAATAATTTAGATTCTGTACTTGATATGTATCTATTTGAAGCAAACTCTTTATTAGAACAATTAGACGACATATTATTAAGAGCAGAAAAGGAACAAGCTTTCGACAAAGAATGTATAGATGAAATTTTTAGAATAATGCATACAATAAAAGGCTCATCTGCAATGATGCAGTTTAACAGTATTATGACTATTTCTCACAAAGTAGAGGATTTATTTTATTATATAAGAGAAAATGGAATAGATCATAAATATAATGAAGAACTTGTAAATTTGGTATTTAAGTTTACCGATTTTATAAAAGAAGAAATAACCAAAATAGAAGAAGGCCAACCTTTAGTTGAAGACTTAGAATTAATAGAAAAAGAAATATTAAGTTTCTTACATTTAATATCAGGTGATGTAAGCGATGAAAGCGGTGGAAGTACTGAAATGGAAAATCAATCAGAACAAGAAGTTGCTTTAACAAAAACAATGGAATTAAAAGAATCTAAAACAGAAAAAAAATATGCAGTTAAAGTTTACTTTGATGATGACAGTGGAATGGAAAATCTAAGAGCATTTTTTATAGTCAATCAATTAAATGATACAGGGGTTAAATTTACATATAAGCCTGATAATATTGAGAATGATAATAAAACTGCTCAAGAAATAATTAAGGAAGGTTTTTTTGTATATTTTGATGATAATGAATCCTTAAATTTAGGCATTAATATTATAAAGAGTGCATTAAACGTGAAGAATTATACTGTAATAGAATTAAATGAAGATAATGAAGAAAAAAAGGATTCATCGAACAAGCAAAATAATACAAAACAAGCAAATAATATTCAAAATAATAAAAATAACAATATAAAAGTTAAAGAAAAAGAAAAATCAAAACATAACAAACACAGTCTTATAACAGTAAATTTATCTAAACTTGACAATTTAGTTGATATAGTAGGAGAATTAGTAATAGCTGAATCTATGGTTTCCTCAAATAGTGAAATTAAAAAATTGAATTCAGAAAGCTTTACAAAATCCACTAGACAGTTAAGAAAACTTACAGACGAACTTCAAGATATTGTTATGTCTCTTAGAATGGTGCCTGTGTCTGGAATATTCCAAAAAATGAAAAGAATTGTTAGAGATATGGGTAAGGAGTTAAATAAAGAAGTAGAATTGGTTTTATCAGGAGAAGAAACTGAAGTAGATAAAACAATAGTTGATGGAATCTCAGATCCTATTATGCATCTCGTTAGAAACGCCATGGATCATGGTTTAGAGTCAACAGAAGAAAGAATAGATAAGGGGAAGGATTCTAAAGGAACAATAAAACTTTCTGCTTCTAATACAGGCGGTGAAATACATATTACTGTTGAAGATGATGGTAAAGGCTTTGATACAAATAAAATATTAGAAAAAGCTAAAGATAAGGGACTCTTAAGTAAAGCGGATAGTGAATATAGTTCAAAAGAAATATACCAATTCCTTATGATGCCGGGCTTTTCAACTAATGAAGCTGTAACTGAATATTCTGGCAGAGGCGTTGGAATGGATGTTGTTAAGTCAAATGTTGAGAAAGTAGGAGGAACTGTAGTATTAGATAGTAAAGAAGATGTAGGAACTGCAGTTACCTTTAAGATACCTCTAACTCTTACAATTGTATCAGGTATGCAAGTAGTTGTGGGAGACTCAGAATTAATAATTCCAATAAAAAATATTCAACAATCATTTAAGGTTAAGTCAGAAGATATAATAAAGAGTACAGATGGCAATGAAATGATATTGGTAAGAGATAAATGCTATCCAGTTATAAGAGTAAATGATATGTTTAATATGAAAACTGATATTAATAATATTGATGATGGTATTCTCATACTTGTTGAATCTGGAGAAAGTAGTGCATGTTTGTTTGTAGATACTATAATAGGCGAGCAACAAGTTGTTGTTAAACCATTACCAACAATACTTAATAAATATAATATTAAAGAATCTGGAGTTTCAGGTTGTTCAATATTAGGAGATGGGTCTATAAACCTTATTTTAGATGTTGGAAGCTTAATAGAAAGTATATAAAAATTAATACTACCATTTACATTAAGAAGGAGTAATTGATGGTTAAATTAACAGATTCTGAATTTTTAGAATTTGTGGATTATATGCATAAAAATTATGGCATAGATCTTACAAAAAAAAGGCAACTTATTGAAGGCCGTCTATCAAATATGATAGAAAGAAAAGGCATGAAAAGTTTCGGTCAGTATATGACAAGTATTAAAAGAAATAACAGGGAAGAAATTACAACCCTTATTAATAAACTTACAACAAATTATACATATTTTTATAGAGAGGAGAACCATTTTAAATATTTAAAGGAAGTTATTTTACCTTATGAAGAGAAAAATAACACAGCGAAAGTTATAAATATATGGAGTGCAGGTTGCTCTTCAGGAGAAGAACCTTATACTATCGCTATGATAATTAATGATTATTTTGCTTTAAAAAAATCAAAGTGGAAAATCCAAATTTTAGCAACTGATATATCAGAAAATGTACTTTTAAAGGCTAGAGAAGGAGTATATTCAGAAGAAAGTTTAAGCAAAATGCCTCCGTCTTTTGTAAAAAGATATTTTCTTAAAACTAAGGATAGTAAATATGAGGTAATTCCGGAAATAAAAGAATGTGTTACCTTTAAGGCATTTAATTTAATGGAACCAATAAGGGAAAGAAATAAGTATGATGTGATATTTTGTAGAAATGTAATGATTTATTTTAATATAAATACAAAAATAAATCTTGTAAATAAATTTTATGAGGCGGTAAAGACGGGCGGACATCTAATGATAGGACATGCTGAGACAATACAGAGGGATCAATCAAAATTTAAATACATATGTCCTGCCACATACAAAAAGGAATGATTATATGACAGCAAAAAGAATTAAAGTACTAATTGTAGATGACTCACTATTCTTTAGAAGGATTCTAAACAAAGAGTTAAGTGAAGACTCTGGTATTGAAGTGGTAGGATTAGCAGAAAATCCAATAGATGCTTTGGATAAAATAGAATTACTTAAGCCAGATATATTGACGTTAGATATAGAAATGCCAAAAATGAACGGTTTAACTTTTTTAAAAAAGATTATGATTGAAAATCCTATAAAGATTGTTCTTGTAAGTTCTATGAATTTAAGTGTATTTGATGCCTTGCATTCAGGAGCAGTAGATTTTGTTAAAAAACCTGATATGTCTTCGGAAAACGACTTAAATAATTTTTTAAGAGACCTAAAAGGTAAAATAAAAATTGCATCAATTGCAAATTTGAAAACAAATATTGCTATAAGGAATTTATCAACACTTAAACTTAAAAGATGTTCCGAAGAAAAAATTATTGCTATAGGAGCATCGACAGGAGGAACAGAGGCAACCCTTGAGATTTTAAAAGCACTACCAAAAGAAGTACCAGGGATATTAATTACACAGCATATGCCTTCTGGTTTTACAAAGATGTATGCTGATAGATTAAATAAAATTTGTAATATGGAAGTAAAAGAGGCATCTGATGGAGATAGAATAAAATATGGATTAGCATTGATAGCACCTGGCGATATGCAAATGAAACTTGCACAAGACGCAAAAGGATATTATGTTACTTGTAGACCAGGTGATAAAGTTAGTGGCCATCGTCCATCAGTAGATGTACTGTTTAATTCAGTGGCTGAAAATGCAGGCAAAAATGCAGTTGGTATTATACTGACAGGTATGGGAAAGGATGGAGCCCAAGGTTTATTAAATATGAAGAAATCAGGCGCCTATACGATAGGACAAGATAAAGAGTCTTCAGTAGTGTATGGAATGCCTATGGTATCATACAACATCGGTGCAGTTACAGTACAAGCATCAATTAGTAATATAGCAAACTTACTTATAAAACACTTAAATAATAATAGCAAATAACTTACAACGTAGTTATGCATTGCATGCATACCGCAGACAGGCAATCCCACGATAGATTTAGAGACGTCGAAGTGTAGGGTATGCATTGTATGCATACCGCAGGACGCATATAATGCGTCCCCTACAGCAAGAAAGGCTCAATAACAATAATTGATAATTAAACTATGAAAAGTATGAAAGGAGTAAATTATGTCAACATTATCAACAAGTATATATGGTTCATCAACAAATAAAGGCATAGGCGGTCTAATGTCAGGACTTGATACGGACGATTTAGTTAATCAAATGACTGCTCGAACAAGAAATAGAATTAACAGGGAATATCAAGCAAAGCAAAGTTTATTGTATAGGCAAGAAGCGTATAGGGAAATTAGTACGAAACTTTTATCATTTAGTAACAAGTATTTTTCTTATTCAACAGGATCAAAAACGAATATATTAAGTCCTAATTTCTTTAAGTCAAACACAATAGAGCCATCATCAAAATATGTTAATGTTACTGGAGATGCAGAAAATATTAAGAATTTTTCTATAGATAGCATAGAAAGTGTTGCGACTTATGCTTCTTTAACATCAACAAATAATGTATCAAGTAAAGCCTATACTTCAGGTAATGTAAAGGATTATATTTCACCTTTAGCAGGTGAGACTTTTAGTATATCCTTTAACGGTACAACACACAATTTGACCATTCCTAAAGATTTTGAAGGGACAACGCCTGAAGAGGTAGTAGATGTATTAAATGAACAACTAGCTACAATAGAAGGTAATGACAGTAATGCTAAGTTGGAATACACTTATACTGATAATAAATTGGAGCTTGTTATAAAAAATAAAACTGAAGAAGATGTTGCATATTTGTCAGCTGCTAGCAAAGACTTTTTAAATGTTTTGGAAATGAAAGTAGGAAAGGAATATGAAGGTTCATCAGTTGATGTTATAGATACAGCTAACTTAACGAGAACAGCTGAACAAGTATTAACTAATGAAGATGCATTTATTAAATTTGATTACAATGGTGTTGTAAAAACTATAAATATGTCTGAAATGAAGGATAGCTATACCTATGATGCTGGTGGAATAAAGTCATTTCTCCAAGACAAACTAAATGAAATTTATGGAACAGGAAAAATAGAAGTGACAGAATCTGACGGTGCGTTGACTTTTAAAACTCTTGGCTTGGAGGAGACTGATTTAATCGGAATTAGCGGTATAAGTAGTGAATTAAGTGATTTAACAGGTATTAAGGCAGGAAGAAGCAACAGGATAAATATGAATATGTCCATAAGTGATCCTAGTAATGGTTTGAATTTTACAGGATTAACTCCTGTAGATTTAACACCTGATGATACAGAGGATGATAAGTTTGGTTATATTATATCTATAAATGGAAAAGAATTAGAAATAAATAAAGATGCTTCATTAAAAGACATAATAAATAAAATAAATAAAGAATCTGATGTAAATATATCCTATTCATCGACTTCTGATAAATTCGTTGTAAAAGCAAAAGAGTCAGGAACAAATAGCAATGGAATGGCAATAGAAAATGCGACAGGAGGGGGAAACCTTGTTAATGCTTTATTTGGAAGCGATAGCGTATCAATGGAAAATGCTACAGATACAGTAATTAACTATACTTTAAATGGTGTTAGTACTAAAGTAACTAGAAGTACTGCAAACTTTGCTATAGACGGAATAAATGTTGAATTAAATGAAAGGGCTGCAGACATTGATGAACCTATAACCTTCGATGTAACGCATAATACAGATGAAGTTGTAGAAAGAGTAAAACAATTTATAGATGACTATAACGAGATTATAGATTTAATTGGCACTAAAACAAAAGAAAAACCAAATAGAGATTATCTACCTTTGACTCCAGAACAGCAAGATGAAATGGAAAAAGATGAAATAGAAAATTGGACAACAGAAGCTAAAAAAGGGATTTTGTTTGGAGATAGTAAGATGAATACTGTATTACGCAGTTTAAGAGAATCTATGTCAAGCAAAACATCAGTAAGTGATTTGACTTTATCTAATATTGGTATATCTGCTGCAAGAATGGATACTAGCGGAAAACTAGTTTTTGATGAGGAAAAATTTAAAGAAAAATTATTGCAAAATCCTGAAGAAATAGCAAGTTTATTTACAGAAAATACAACTGATACAGATGCAAAACCTGGAATAGCTATACAGATTCAAGAGTTAATTAAATATAATGTAGGAACTTATGGAACTTCAGGAGTACTTATAGAAGAAGCCGGTATGCCTGATAGCTCTACCTCAGATTCAAACTATATTTCTTTAAAAATGGAAGAATATGATAATAAAATGGAAAAATTAAAAAAGGATTTAAAAAAAGAAAGAGAAAGATATTGGAATCAATTTACTACACTTGAAAAAACATTAAGTAATTTAAATGCTCAAAGTTCATGGCTCGTAGATATGATGGGTCAATAATATGCATTCTATTAATATAATGTAAGGAGTATCACAATGGTAAATCCATATGAACAATATAAAAGGACAACCGTAACTACAATGACAAAAGGAGAACTTCTCATATTATTGTATGATGAAGTAATAAAAAAGTTAAATCATAGCATATTGTTAATTGAAAACAATGACTATAAACAAGCAAGTATAATTTTAGAAAAATGTAGAAAAATATTCTATCATTTAATGGAGACGTTGGATAATAAATATGATATGTCAAATGAACTAATGGAGTTGTATTTATTTTTCAATAGAGAAATAACAAAGGCTGCGTCGTATAAAGAAACGAAGTATATAGAAAGTATCTTGCCAATAGTGAAAGATTTAAGGGAAACATGGTCAGAAGCAGACAAAATAGCAAGAGTTACAAAGGGTTAGGTGATTATGTTAAATTTATGGGAGAAAAAATTAAAAGCTGCTGAAAAACTAAACAAATTTACTGAAGAAATTATATCCTTATCACCTAAAATAGAAGAAGATAAAATTAGTTCTATGATATTAGATAGGCAAAAACTTATTGAAGAGATAGAAGTAATAAGTTCAATGATTGAAGATTACTTGAGTTCTAATGAAAAGTTTGTTGAAACTGAAGAAATGAAATTATTAAAAATGAAAGTTCAAGAACTAATTAAGGATACAATAGAAAAGGACAAGGTTATTCGTACGATTATTAACAAAAAAATTAAAACTGTAAAGGATAACTTAAATCAACCAAAAAATTCTTCTAAATTCGTAAACATAAAAGCATAAGAAACTATTTAGATATTCTGGAGGTAAAATATGAGTATACAGTGGAAACCAAGTTTGGAGATTGGAGTTGAAAAGATTGATCAGCAACATAAAATTTGGTTTGAAAAGGCAGATAAACTTTTTGAAGCAGGAAAACAAGGTAAAACAAAGGAATACATAATTCAGTTATTTGATTATTTAGATGAATATACTAAAACTCATTTTAAAGATGAGGAAAATTATATGTTAAGCATAAATTATCCAGACTATAAAATCCAAAAGCAACTTCATGATGGATTTATCGAAAAGTTATCTAAGTTAAGAAAAGATTATGAAAATTCAGGTGCTAGTATCAGTGTTATTATTAATGCTAATCAATTTATGCTAGATTGGCTAATAAAGCATATTTCTTCGGTAGATAGAAAAATAGGGGAGTATGTAAATAATAACAAGTAATAATAGTAAAAAAATAAAAAAAAATATTGAAAATAACTAAACTTAATTTTA
Organism: Sedimentibacter sp. MB31-C6; assembly: GCF_035934735.1. Classification (NCBI taxonomy): domain Bacteria; kingdom Bacillati; phylum Bacillota; class Tissierellia; genus Sedimentibacter; species Sedimentibacter sp. MB31-C6. The sequence goes on along the minus strand of NZ_CP142396.1, from coordinate 808,379 downwards.
ATTGATACGATATATGTATTGTAACAGTAAATGATGGATTTTAAAACTGGCGCCGGTCTCGAAATCTATGATTACTAAATAAATGAGGGAAGGATCCCGATAAAATTACATGGAGGTAAAAAAATGAGAATACAACATAATATTAACGCATTAAATTCTTTAAGACAATTAGGAATGAACAATTCAAACACAGGTAAAAACTTAGAAAAATTATCATCAGGATATAGAATTAATAGAGCTGGTGATGATGCTGCAGGATTGGCAATATCTGAAAAGATGAGAGGTCAAATCAATGGATTAGAAATGGCTTCTAAAAATGCTGAAGATGGTATTTCTTTAATTCAAACAGCAGAAGGTGGATTAAATGAAACTCATGCTATCCTTCAAAGAATGAGAGAATTAGCAGTTCAATCTTCTAATGGTACTTATGATGATGATGTTGATAGAGCAAATATACAAAAAGAAGTTGAAGCATTAACAACTGAAATTGATAGAATAGCTAATTCAACTAAATTTAATGGAAAAGCTGTAATAGATGGTACAATGACTTCATTATCTTTACAAATAGGAGCAAATGGTACATCTGCTGAAGCTGTTAGTTTAGCAATAACTAGTATGTCAGCTGACGGATTAGGTGTATCAACAATATCTGTATCTACTATAGCTTTAGCAACTGCTGCTATTAGTACAATAGATGCAGCTATCAATGAAGTATCTGGAACAAGAGCAGATTTAGGTGCTTTACAAAACAGATTAGAGCACACAATCAACAACTTAGGAGTAACTTCAGAAAACTTAACAGCTGCTGAATCTCGTATAAGAGACGTTGATATGGCAAAAGAAATGATGCAATACACTAAGAATAATATTCTTACTCAAGCTGCTCAAGCAATGCTTGCTCAAGCTAATCAACAACCACAAGGTGTATTACAGTTATTACAATAATATAGACATGCTATAATTTGTAACCTAAGGGTGCAGTTTAATACTGCACCTTTGTTGTATGAATACACAATGTTTATACAAGACAATATAACTTAGCATTATAATGGGAGACACTAATGAAGAAATTAAAGCAGAAGAAGAAAATAAATAAATTTAAATTTAAAGGATTTAAGAATATTAAAGGAATTAAAAATAAAGTAGATTTTAAAAATATAAAAAGTATAAAAAGTAAAATATTATTATATATTATGGCTGTTGTTTTAGTTTCAGTAACTTTAGTAGGTGGTATATCAGCATTTCTTAATTATAAAACAGCAATAGATACAGTAGAGATAACATTAAGTGAGGTATCTGTCGTAGCTTCTGAAGTTATAGTAAGTAAAATTGATGAACTTAAAACAGTAGCATCAGATTTAGGACTTTTACCAGAATTAACTAATCCAGAAGTAAAGCTAGCAGATAAGCAAGAACTTTTTCAGTTAAGAATAGATAATTTTAAATTTATAGATGCTTATTTTGCTGATAGCAATGGAAATGCAATAACTACAGTAGATAAAAGAAATATAAATGTATCTGATTCAGAATATTTCAAAACTGCTATGAAAGGTGATACATATGTTTCTGATCCAATTTTTAAAATAAGTGGTGAAATGTATTTTATAGTATCAGCTCCATTATGGAAAGATGGTAAATCTAATACATCTACAGAAGGAGCAATAATTTTAGAAATAAACGGTAGAATGTTATCGGATTTTGTTTCAGGTATAGCTGTTGGAGATGGTGGTTTTGGCTCGATTATTGATAAGGATGGATTTACCATTGCACACCTTGAATATCAAAGAGTTATAGACCATGAGAATGCAATACAGAATGCAGAAGTTGACAATAGCTTTAAAAAGTTGGCAAGTATAGAATCCAAGATGTTAAATGGTGAAGAACAATTCGGAAGTTATGAAATGGATGGATTAACTACACTTCTAGCGTATTCTCCTATAGAAGGAACTAATGGATGGGGAATGCTTATTAATACACCTCAATCACAGTATATGGGAAATACTAGCATAAGTATTATATTAACTATTGTATTAATAATTATTTCTATTTTAGCAGCATTTATTATAGCTACTATAGTATCAAAGAAAATAGCAGACCCTGTGATTGCTTGTGCTAATAGACTCAAGCTTCTTTCAGAAGGTGATTTGCATACTGAAATACCAACAACATCTAGTGAAGACGAAACTGGTGTACTTCTTGAATCTTTAAGTAAAACTGTAGCTGTATTAAAAGAATTAATAAACGATATTTCTTATCATTTAGGTTCTATGGCTGATGGAGATTTAACAACAATAGTTACATTAGATTATGATGGAGACTTAAGTCCTATTAAAGATTCTTTAACTAAGATTATTGAGTACAATAATAATCAGATGCGACAAATTGGTCAAAGCGCTGAACAAATAGCAAGTGGCTCTGAACAAGTAGCATCTGGATCTCAAGCTCTTTCCCAAGGAGCTACAGAACAGGCAAGTTCAGTTGAAGAATTAGCAGCTACAATAAATGAAATTTCTGAGCAGATAAATAGTAATGCTAAAAATGCAGGCAAAGGCAAGGAAGCAGCTCTTGAAGTAGGAAATGAAATAAAAAATGGAAATAATCAAGTTAAGGAAATGAATAATGCTATGAACAACATAAGCGATACTTCTAAAGAAATTGCTAAAATTATAAAAGTTATCGATGATATAGCATTTCAAACAAATATACTTGCATTGAATGCAGCAGTAGAAGCTGCAAGAGCAGGTTCAGCAGGAAAGGGATTTGCAGTTGTTGCTGATGAAGTAAGAAATTTAGCTTCGAAAAGTGCAGAAGCAGCTAAAAATACAACAAACCTTATCGAGAATTCACTTAAAGCAGTAGATAATGGTGCAAGTATTGCTACAAAAACAAAAGAATCATTAAATTTAATTGAGGAAAAAGCTAAAGTTGCCATTGAAATGATAGGAGAAATATCGGCAGCATCAGAACAACAGGCTTTAGGAATAAATCAAATTTCCATAGGAATAGAACAAATTTCATCAATAGTACAAACAAATTCAGCTACATCAGAGGAAAGTGCAGCAGCAAGTGAAGAATTAAGTAGTCAAGCTCAAGTTTTGAAAAATATGGTAGAAGAATTCAAACTGTAGGGTATGCATTGTATGCATACTGTATGGTACATACCTCGAACGAATACAATGTGTTTTATAAACGAAATATCGTCGGTATGCATTGCATGTACATCAGGGGACGCATTCAATGCGTCCCCTACGCGTGTAATGTAAAATATCATTTGGATGTAGGGTATGCATTGTATGCATACCGAATGGTACGTACCTCGAACGAATACAATGTGTTTATAGTTGAATGTCGTCGGTATGTATTGCATGTACATCACGGGACGCATAAAATGCGTCCCCTACATTATTTTTGAAGAATTTGTAATGTTTTAGTAAAAACTGTCGATATATAAAATGGGAAATAGGCGATTTATTATTATCTAAGGTTTAGACTATATAAAGGTGGTGGCTAATATTACATCAATAGATAAGTTTTTAACTACGACAAACATTATATTTGTTATAAATATTGTTCTAGGTTTAGTTATTTTTAAAGGTATTAAATTATTTAAGGATTTAAATGTTAAATATAGAGACTTGAAAAAAATTAATGACTTTGATAAAATTACCAATATAAGAAATGAAGACAGTTTTCAAATAGAAGCAGAAAAGGTTCTATTAAATGAAAAAGGAAAAAAATATGCATTAGCACACTTTGATATAGATAAATTTACTGTAATAAATAATAATTTTGGATATGAAGTCGGCGATGAAATACTTCGAAACATAGGCAAATTATTAAATATTATTTTAAAATCTGAGGTATGTGGTAAAGCAGATGCAGATAATTTTTTAGTTTTATTGAAATATAATAATGACAAAAATGAAATATTAAAGAAAATTAGTAATATATCAAGTAGTATGGAAGGTTTAGAAATTTGGAAAAAATATCATATTAAGCCCGTTATAACTACAGGTATATATATTATAGAAGAAAACGATAAAGATATAAGATTAGCTATAGATAAGGCAAAGGTTGCCAAACTAGATATTAAGGGTAGTTGCAGTAGTGGATATGCTATATACAATAAAAATTTAAATAACAGTTTCATTGAGGAAAGAAGTATTGAATATGATATGCATGAAGCTCTAAAAAATGAAGATTTCAAAATATATATACAACCAAAAGTTAACTTAAAAGATGGTTATATTTCTGGAGCAGAAGCGTTAGTTCGTTGGGATAACAAGAAATTGGGATTTATGAGTCCAGAGAGATTTATACCTATATTTGAGAAAAATGGGTTTATTATAAATCTTGATAAATTTGTTTTTGAAAATGTATGTAAAAGTATGAGGAATTGGTTGGACTTAGAATATAAAGTTGTTCCTGTATCTGTAAATGTTTCTAGAGTTGACTTTCTTAACAGTAATTTTGTAACAGAATATAAGGAGATATTGGAAAGATATCATATACCTGAAAATTTGATAGAAATTGAAATCACCGAATCAGTTGTATTTGGAAATGTAGATGAAGTATTTTCTATAATGAGGGATTTTAGAAATAGTGGTTTTAAAATTTCCATGGATGATTTTGGATCTGGATACTCTAGTCTTGGATTACTGGGAGAAATGCCTATAAATACTCTAAAATTGGACAAAACCTTTTTAAATAATATAGAAGATTACAATACTCAAGTTATTGTTAGCAATATAGTAAACCTTGCTAAAAATTTAGAATTAAATGTAGTTTCAGAGGGAGTAGAGACAAACTTACAAGCAGATTTTCTTAAAGATATAGGATGTGATATGGCTCAAGGGTTTATTTTTTCAATGCCAATGCCAATAGAGGAATATGGTAATTTAATTAGTAAAAACAATAAAAATTATTTTTCTTAAATTATACATTTTGAAATGTTGTGAAGTAATTGTGTACGCAATTACTTCAAATTTTATAAAATGGAGAAATTATATGAAGCATATATTTATTGTAAATCCAGTGGCAGGAAAGGGTAAGTATCAGTTAGAAATAATTAAAAATATTGAAAATCAACTTTATGGAAAAACTGATTTTGAAATTTATATAACTAAAAGTAAAGAAGATGTTAAAAGATACGTAATAAGTAAATGCAAAGAAAATGTCTCTATGGTTTTATATGCTTGTGGTGGTGATGGTACATTACATGACGTAATTAATTCAGCACAAGATTACGAACAAGTTAACATAGGTATTATTCCTTGTGGTACGGGAAATGATTATGTAAAGAATTTTGAAAATTACTATAATTTTAACGATGTTATTGCTCAAATTGAAGGAAGTAAAGTTGAATTAGATTTAATAAAGGTTAATGATGAATATGCTGCATCAGTATGTAATATTGGTTTTGATGCTGATGCTGCATTTAATATGCATAAATTTAAGAGTATCCCCTTTATTACTGGAACAGGGTGTTATATTTTGTCCGTACTATACTCACTGACTAAAAAACTAGGTAAAAATTTAGAAGTAGAAGTTGATGATAAAATAAAGTTTAACGGAAAATTTTTGCTTGGAGTAATTGCTAATGGAAATTCTTACGGTGGTGGTTATAAATGTGCTCCAAAGGCAATAATAAATGATGGAATTATAGATATTTGTTTTATAGATAAAATTTCTAGATTTAAAATACTTGGGTTAATCAATGAATATAAAATTGGCAAACATTTAGAGAATGAGAATATTAAAAAGTATGTAACATATAAAAAATGTAAAACTGTTAGGATGAAATGCGATAATCCAATTAACTTATGTATCGATGGTGAAAGCTCTATACATAATGAATTATTTTTTGAAATTTCCCATAAATCATTAAGATTTTGGATTCCTAAAGGAACTAAACCAATATATGTCGTGTAGGTAATAAAATATTAATATTAATTTAAGATAATAACGCTATTATATAATTGTGATTGGTTATAACGAATTAATAATATTGTATGTAATTTTGAGGCTTGTTGAAGAATCTCATCATTTTGGTGCAATAGAAATGGAGGAATGTTGTGAGAATATTAATTGTAGAAGATGAAGTTAAGATTACACAAGCATTAAAGTTTTTATTTACAAAACAAAAGATAGATGTTGATATAGCAAATGATGGTGAGGAAGGTATGATTCTGGCAAATAAAGAAATTTATGATGTAATTGTACTAGATATAATGTTACCAGAAGTAAGTGGTTTAGAAATATTGAAATCAATTAGAAAAGCTGGAAACAAGACACCAGTAATTATGCTTACTGCGAAAGATACTGTTGATGATAGGGTTTATGGACTTGAAACTGGTGCAGATGATTACTTGATTAAACCTTTTGCAACAAAGGAGCTTATAGCAAGGGTTAAAGCTTTGGCAAGAAGAAAAGATACGGAATACATTGGAGAAATATATAATTTCGAAGGTGTTAAATATGACGTTAAAAACTATCTTTTATATATAGATGATGAAGAATTTAAATTGCCTTTAAAAGAAGCAATGCTTATGGAGATGTTTATAAAAAAACCTAGACAGGTATTCACAAGAGAACAGATAATTGATAGAATATGGGGTTTAGAAGCAGATATTTTGGAAAGTAATATAGAGATTTATGTTCATCACTTAAGAAAAAGACTTGAGTCAACTAAAGCTAAAATTGAAACTATACGTGGTGTAGGATATATGCTTAAGGAGAAATAATATGTTTAAAAGGCTTCATTTAAAATTAACAGCATATATGGGATTGATTTTAATATTCTTCATGTTTTTTATTGCTACAGGCATATATAATTTTACAAGAATGATTTTTGACGATGGGACTAAGGAAATAATGAAATCAGAAGCAGTTAGAATTCATGCATATCGAAATGCTTCTATGACCACTAGTATTTTCGAAGATAGAAGTTTCTATCAAAGTCTCAATACAAATGTTATATTAATGGGGAAAGAGCGACTTGATGCATGTTATGTTATTTACAATGAAAATGCAGACAGAGTTCATATCGAAGGAGGAAGCACATGGGTAGCTGATAATTTGAAAACTCTGGCTGATTTATCTCTGGAAGAAAAAAGTGATTCTTACGTAAAGAAAAAGATTGGTAATTTTAATTATAGAATTTATACAAAGTACTTTAATGATACTGAGGAATCAAGTGTTGTTCAAGTATACGTTAGCACAATAAATGAAGATATATTATGGTCGTTTTTAAGAACAGTGTTATTTATATTTGGTTTAACAGGTATGGTAGCATTACTTTGCATTAGCTATATTTTAACAGGTCAGGCTATTAAGCCGGTAAAAAAAACCTGGGTTAAACAAAAACAATTTGTTGCAGATGCTTCTCATGAGCTTAGAACACCTCTAACAGTTATTCAAACTAATCTAGATGTTGTATTAAGTGACGATGAAGGAACAGTAGAAGAAAATGATGTATGGCTTGATAATGCATATTCAGAAACTCGAGTTATGGCTAAATTAATAGACCATCTATTGATTTTGGCAAAGGCAGATGCTAACAATGAAAAGCTAGATATGATGGAGTTTTCTATATCAGAAATTGTTGAAAATGTTTGTGGAAGTATGATAGTTATTGCAAATAATAAAAATATAGATTTTCAAATGAATATAGAGGAAGATTTAATCATCAAAGCTGATTATGATAAAATAAGAAGACTCATTGTTATATTAATAGATAATGCTATAAAGTATACAGAAAAGGGTAGTATTAAAGTAAGTTTATTTACTGAAAAAAATAAAAAAATATTAATTGTAGAAGATACAGGAATTGGAATAAGCGAGAAGGATATAAATAGGATATTTGATAGATTTTATAGAGCTGATAAGGCGCGTCACAGAGAAGGTGGAACGGGACTAGGTCTCAGTATAGCAAAATGGATAGCTGAAAGTCATAGATATATCTTAACAGTGGAAAGCACTATAAATGTAGGAACTAAATTCACATTGAAAATGTAAAACGAGGATTGCAAAGGACGGAACGTCCTTGCCGTTAAGTGGGGTAGGGTATGTATGAAATACATACCCTACATTTATTTATTATAAAAACTTTTCTTTTATAACTTTCCAATAATTATATGTACCTGTTGTCAATCTGTTTATTTCTTTTTTGGATGTTCGGAAATGAGCAGATTCTATGCCATCATATTCATAGATTTCACCATCAGCTAGGAATGTTATAAAATAATCATCTTTTCGCTCTGGATAAATTGTAATTTCAAATTCTGGCGGGACTATTATACTACAGTCTAAACATCTGTATGCATTGGAAATAATAGGAGATAATGGTGTAATTTGCAGTGTCTTTAAAGAAGGATAAACTAAACTGCCTCCGGCTGACATATTATAAGCAGAACTACCCATTGGAGAAGAAATTATCAAGCCATCTCCACTAATTGTTTCTAAATGGTTTGAATCAATAAACACGTTTAAATGAATAGTTTTCATATCTTTTCTTTTAAGTATAATATCATTTACAGCAAATATTTTTTCTGAGTTTCCATCATAATTTATTTCACTTTCAATAAGGTTTACTTTATTAATGGTGTAATTATTATTCTTAAAGTCTGTAATAAAATTTTCGAGATTCTCTGGAGTTATTTCAGGATAAAATCCAAGAGTACCAGTATTTATTCCTGCAAAAGGTATTTCTGAAAAATTGCTATCTCTTACACCGTGGAGAAATGCGCCATCTCCACCAATTGTAATATTCAATATACCTTCTGGGTAAAAACCATCAAAATAGCTATAGCCATTTTTTTGTAAAATTTCTATAAGTTCTTTTTTTATATCCAAAGTATATTTATCTAAGTTTGCAGCTATATTTACTATTCTATCTTTCATAATATTAGCCTCTTTACATATATTACTTTTTATATTATATTAATATTAAATATTTGAATATTTAGGAGAATATAATGACAAATGAAAATATTCTTAATTATACAATACAGGAAAATGATAAAACTGTAAAGAGTATATTGAGGGAAAATTTAAAGTTTTCCAAAAGGCTTTCTAAAAGTCTTGAATTATCTAATAATATTTATTTAAATGGAAATACAACCAAATTAAATAAATCTGTATTTAGAGGAGATATCTTATCAATAAAATTTGAAGAAGAGGAAGAATCATTTGAAGCTGTAAATATGCAAATTAATATACTGTATGAGGATACAGATTTACTTATTGTTAATAAACCTCCCTATATGGTTGTACACCCTACAAAATCTCATCAAAACGATACTATAGCTAATGGAGTAGCTTATTATTTTAAGCAAAAAGGAATTCATAGAAAAGTGCGTTTAGTAAATAGGCTTGATATGAACACTTCAGGAATCGTTATAATAGCTAAAAATCCATATGCTCACAATGAATTGGCTAATCAAATGAAATCAAATGTAGTTGATAAATATTACTATGCTATTGTTAAAGGCGCAGTTGAAAAAGATGAAGATATAATAAATGAACCTATAGCTAGATTAAAACCAGATGATATAATTCGTGTAGTGAACCCATCAGGGAAAGAGTGTATTACACATTATCAAGTTGAAAATAGATTAATTGATGGTACAAATACGCTAGTAAAATTAAAACTTGAAACAGGTAGAACACATCAGATTAGGGTACATATGAAATATATTGGGCATCCCATATTGGGAGATACATTGTATGGACAAGAAAGTTCTTTAATAGAAAGGCAAGCTCTACATTGTTATGAAATGAAGTTTCAACAACCTATAACTAAAGAGTTAATTAATATAAGATGTCCTTTGCCAAATGATATGACAAAGTTGTTATCTGATGAAAAATTCGTAAGATAAATGATTAATATGATTATGAATTCAAAAGAGAGAAGGGAAAGTAATATGAAAAAAAATATTTTGCTTATTGCAACAGGTGGAACTATCGCTTCAAAAAAAACTACAGATGGTTTAGCACCTGGTATTACTTCTGAAGAGTTATTAAATTATGTGCCAGAAATAAAGGAATTTTGCAATGTTAATACTATACAAATATTAAATATTGATAGTACAAATATACAACCGGAATATTGGGTTTTAATGACTGAGGTAATAGAGAAGAATTATTACAAGTATGATGGATTCGTAATTTCTCATGGAACTGATACAATGTCATATACTTCAGCTGCCCTCTCTTATTTAATTCAAAATTCGGATAAACCTATTATAATTACAGGGTCACAAAAACCTATTAATGTTGATATAACTGATGCAAAGAGGAATTTGTTAGATAGTTTTCGCTTTGCCTCTGAAAAAGATGTAAAAGGAGTATATATAGTATTTGATGGAAAAGCAATAGTGGGTACAAGAGCTAGGAAAATAAAGTCAAAAAGTTATAGTGCTTTTGAAAGTATAAATTTTCCTGTTGCAGCAATAATAGATGATACTAGAATTACAAAATATATAAGAAATGAAGGAACAAGTGAAAAAGTAAAATTTAATAAAAATATATATCCAAATATTTTTTTATTGAAGTTATCGCCTGGTATGGATCCTGATGTTCTTGACTATATAGGTGAAAAGTATGAAGGAGTTGTAATTGAAAGTTATGGAGTAGGTGGCCTTCCTTTTCTTGATAAAAGAAATTTCCTAGAAAAACTTGGTGAGCTTACAGAAAAAGGAAAGATAGTAGTTGTTGCAACTCAAGTTATGTTTGAAGGTAGTGATATGGGTATATATGAGGTTGGTATAAAAGCATTGAAAAAATATAAGGTCCTACAAGCTTATGACATGGCTATAGAAGCTACAATTACGAAACTAATGTGGATTATGTCAGAAAGTAAAGATTTTGATATAGTTAAAAATAAATTTTACACAAAAATAAATGATGACATTTTAATTTAAGGGGTAATAATGAAAAAAGTAGATATGCATATGCATACCTGTGCTTCTGATGGAACATGGGATGTTTATGAGCTGAAAGAAGAATTGAAGAAAAATAGAATAAATATATTCTCTATAACGGACCATGATAATATTGATAATACAAAAAAGATGCAGGAAATAATAACTCCAAAAGATAATTTAATATATATACCTGGAGTTGAATTAACATCTGAATATCAGGGTAGAGAATATCATTTAACTTTATACGATTTTGATATTGAAAACAAAGACTTATTAAACTTGATTAACTGGACTAATCAAAGCAAAATTGATTCTAATAAAGAATTTATTAAAAATTATGCATCTAACAAATATAAAGATATTTGCTATGAAGACTTTGAAAAATATGAATACGATAGAAAAAGAGGCGGCTGGAAATCTGCTAACTATATGATAGACAAAGGAATTCATATGGATATGTTATCTCACCTAAAGGATGTTGGTGAATCAGGGCTTAAAGCTGAATTGAAAAATCCAGAAGAAGTTATGAAAATTATAAAAAAAAGTGGAGGTAAAGTATTTCTTGCCCATCCTTCATATCATTATAGGAATAATTATATGCCAGAAGAAGAATTGATATACTGGCTAGAGCTTGGCATAGATGGAATAGAATGTTTTTCACCATATAATGAAAATAACATTCAAGGATATATAGAATTTTGTAAGAAAAATAATCTTATGATTTCAGGTGGTTCAGATTGTCATGGTGAATTCATAAAAACAAGAAAGCTAGGAGTACCACATGTAACTTTAGAAGACTTAAATATAAAAAAACTTTTTAATAATTTATAATAATGCAATAATATATTTTAAGGGGGCGAAAATGTACAATAATAAAAAAGTAACTGTTGTTATAGTCGCGGCAGGGAAGGGGACAAGGATGGGATCCGATACACCGAAGCAATATATGACTATAGCAGGGAAAACTATACTTGAAACTACAATATATAAATTTCAAAAAAGTAATGAAGTTGATGAAATAGTACTTGTTGTTAACAAAGAAGAAGTGAACTATGTGAAAGATTACATAGCAATTGATTATAAAAAAATTAAACATGTTGTAAGTGGAGGTGCATCGAGAACCGAATCAGTATATGAAGGAATAAAAACAGTTGGTGAAGATTGTGATATATTGTTGATACATGATGGTGTAAGACCCTTTGTATCATACAACTTAATTAATACATGCATAAAAAATGCATGTATTTTTAAAGCTTGTGTTCCAGTATTAGATGTAGTTGATACAATAAAAAAAGTTGGAGATGATGGTTTTGTTGATGAAACATTAAATAGATCATATCTAAAAGCTGTACAAACACCACAGGCTTTCAATTTTGAAATAATACGGGATTGTTATATAATGGCTGTAACCGAAGATGCTGATTTTACTGATGATGCATCATTAGTAGAATATTATGGTCATAAGGTGAAGGCTGTTGAAGGTTTGCCAAGAAATATAAAAATTACTACACCTCTTGATCTACAAATTGCAGAAATTATTTCTAATATATATTAAAAGGTGATGAAAATGAAAATTGGAATAGGATACGATGTACATGTATTGAAAGAAAAAAGGAACCTTATAATTGGAGGAGTTAATATTCCTAACGATAAAGGGCTAGATGGGCATTCAGATGCGGATGTTTTAATTCACGCAATAATGGATAGTATTTTAGGAGCTATGGGAAAAGGTGACATAGGTGTTTTATTTCCAGATACGGATAATGAGTATAAAGATGCAGATAGCAGAGATTTGTTAAGGCAAGTTTGCAATATTATGAAAGATAATAATTACAAAATTGGAAATATAGATTCTATTATAATTGCTCAAAAACCTAAGATGAGACCATATATTGATATAATGCAAAATAATATAGCTGAAGATTTAGAAACAGAAATATCAAATATTAATATTAAAGCGACAACAACTGAGTGTTTAGGATTTGAAGGCAGAGAGGAAGGAATAGGGGCACAAGCAATTTGCATGTTGGTAAATGCTTGAAAACAGTCTAAATATTGAGTATATCCAAAAGTATATCCCTATGATATACTATCAGTAAATGTAGAGCATGTTAGCGTGAATATTGATGCAGTATATTTGCGGAATGTAGTTATAGGGGGAACATAATGGAAAGTTATCAAGTTATAGCTATAATAGGAGTATTGATTTTTATTTACTTTATATTTTTTAGGAATAAGAAGTCAGCTCAAAAAGAAATAAATAAATTAAATGAAGTTGAATACAATAGCACATCAAATACAAAATTTAATGATGTTGCCGGAAATTATGAAGCAAAGGAAAGTTTATTAGAAATAGTAGATTTTATAAAGAAACCTGACAAATACAAAAGATTTAATGCAAGAATGCCAAAAGGGGTTCTTTTATATGGAGCACCTGGTACAGGGAAGACTCTCATGGCTAAAGCTCTAGCTGGAGAAGCAGGTGTACCTTTTTATGCAGTATCTGGTTCTGATTTTGTTCAGATATATGCAGGATTAGGGGCAGGAAGGATTCGTACACTTTTCAAAAAAGCTAAAAAAGCTGGAAAGAGTGTTATTTTTATAGATGAAATTGATGCCATAGGGAAAAAAAGAGTAGGCGGAAATATGCGAGGTAGTGATGAAGGCGACAGAACGTTAAATGCCCTTCTTACAGAAATGTCAGGATTTAGTGATGATTCTGGTATAGTTGTGGTTGCAGCAACTAATCGAATTGATACTTTAGATAATGCATTATTAAGACCAGGAAGATTTGACAGGCAAATAGAAATTATGCTTCCAGATAGAAATGCAAGAAAGGATATATTAAATTTATATTTAGAGAAAAGAAATAGTGATGATAAAATTGATGTAGATAAGCTTGCAGATTTAACAGTCTATTTCAGTGGAGCTATGATAGAAAATTTAATAAATGAAGCAGCACTCCTTGCAATTAGAGAATCATCTGAAAAAATAAATATTAATCATATTGAAAATGCATATTTAAATGTCATTGCTGGAACAGAGCAAAAAAATCCAACAGATAATAAAAGACAGAAAGAAATAACATCATATCATGAAGCGGGACATGCTTTTGTTTCTCGATATTTGATGCCTGAAAATAAGGTGATTAGAGTTTCGATTATTCCTACAAGCAAAGGAGCTGGTGGCTATACATTGAGCACTCCAGGTGAAAATGAGGTAGTTACTAAAGCAAAAATAAAAAAACAACTTTCTGTTTTAATGGCAGGCAGAGTTGCTGAAGAAGTATTCTTTGGTAAAGATAACGTAACAATTGGTGCACAAAACGATATAGAAAGATCTACATCAATTGCAATAGATTATGTTGCAAAGTATGGTATGGATGAGAGCACAGGCTTCGTGAATTTTAATGTTATGGCAGACAAACTTAACATGTCATTAAATTCAATAGAAAGTTCTATAAAAAAATTAATTGATGAATTATATTTTGAAGTAATGCACATAATAGAAAAAAATAGGGATAAAGTAGAAGAAATTGCTAAACTTTTAATTGAAAAAGAAGTGCTGTATGAATCTGATTTGAATAATATATAATAAAGTATAATGTAATTTGAAGGAATATTTAGTAAAAATAATATTTAGTAAAAATAAAATCCAGTTGATAATATAAAAGTGCTGTGATATAATTTCAATTAAATAAATAACCTGCGATGTTCGGAAATCTTTTAATTCAACCGACATAATTTTTAGGGGAATTCGAGTTTAAGTACCTATGACAAGCCCGCATGACGGGAAGCCAGAATTGCTTAACAGAAATCCCACCTGCCTAGGTGCGGGTGTGAATTATTGGTTTGCGGCATATGCGGGTTTTTTAATTTATGTAGGAAAATCAGGAAAAAACGATTGCTATAATTAGCAAATACATATATAATAATATAAAAATAATATATTTACTTAATAAATATATCAACTTGGAGGGATAAAATGATTACAATCAAGGATGTTGCCAGACTTGCAGAAGTATCTATATCTACTGTATCTAGAGTAATAAATGATTCTAAGCCGGTAAGTCCAGAAGTCAGAAGAAGGGTATTAAAAGTTATAGAAGAAACTGGTTATAAACCAAATGATGTTGCAAGAAGTCTTGTAACGAGGAGATCATATTTAATTGGAGTAATAATAAACAATTTGGCTCAAAGTTATGTTGCAGATATAGTAAGAGGCATAGAAGAAATCGGGAAAATGTACGGTTATGATATTCTTCTTTGTAGCAGTTATTCTAGTAAGGAAACTCAGGAAAAATACTTACAGTTATTAAACAGGAAACAAGCAGAAGGATTATTTCTTGTAGGCAATAGATTTGAAGATGAAATAATTGAACTTGCTAAGGGTTTAGATAAACCAAGTGTATATTTCACAAGAGATATAAAGGAAAATATGAATCATATTTCCGTAGACTGTAATTCAGCTGTTTATGAGATGACAAATTATTTAGTTAAACAAGGCCATGAGAAAATCGCCTATGTATCAGATTTTAAAGATAGAACAACTGTGGAAGAAGATAAAATTACTGGATATTTAAAGGCGATTGAAGATAATGAATTAGAGTATTCCAATGTATATGTAGTGGGAAGTAATAAGCATCCTAAAGCTTATGAACTTGGTAAGACTATTGTTAATGAAACTAGCAACTTTACTGCTATAGTTTGTAGTAATGATGAAATTGCAATTGGTATTATGGATAGCTTTATAGATAACGGTATATCAGTACCAGAAGATGTTTCAATCGTAGGATTCGGCAATATAAGAGAAGGAAAGTTTGTTAGACCTGAACTTACTACAATTGGCGAACCATATTATGATGTAGGTGCAGTAGGGATGAGAATGCTTATTAAAATGATAAAAGGTGATAGAGCTCAACAAGGTCTCATGGAGCTTCCTTTTACATTAGAAAAGAGAAAAAGCGTTAAAAATATAAAAAATAATTAATATTCAAATATAAAAAAATATGGCGAAAATTAAAGAAAATTTTTATTTAATATGTGACATATAACGATAAAAAATTTTATAAGTAACCCCTATAATTATAACCGAACCATAATTATAGGGGGAAAGCATATGAAAAAAGGCATTATGTACATATTAATTGTATTATTGTTATTTAGTTATAAAACTATTGAAGGTTATGAATATCATAAAGAAGTTACAATTATAGAGCAATTACTTAATGAAAGAATAACTATAATGAATGACTTTCTTTATAATGGTAAAGACTTGAAAGATTTAGAAGAAAAGCTTAATAAAATTGAGGCAGGAGATCAATTGGAAAATGATTTGGATATTTTATCCAAAGTTATCGATAATCCAACTGACTTTGAACTAAGTAAAAACGTTAAGGTAGAAAAAATTAATAAATTGGATAAAACAGAAGATGGTATAGATATTAATGCAGATTTAAATTGGTTAATTGAAGGTTATGACGGAGAATATAATTTGATAAAAAATTATAATATAAAATGTTTAGAATGTAATAATATTATATATCTTTCTATGTTAAAATATGTCGAAAATGAATAAAGGAGAAATATGGATAATAACGAAAAGCTTTTTTATAAAAAGAAATTCATTTGGGAAAAAATAAGTCAAGAAGAAAAAAGTAATGTTTTTAAAATGGGAGAAGATTATAAATCATATATTGATTCATCTAAAACGGAAAGGCTTTCAATTAAAGAAATAGTTAGAAGAGCTAAAGAACAAGGTTTTGTTCATATAGATGAATTAGAAGAAATAAAGCAAGGTACTAAAGTGTATTTTGTAAATAAAGAAAAAAATGCTGTACTTGCTGTAATAGGCAAGCAAGATATTGAAAGTGGGATGAATATTGTAGGGAGTCACGTAGATTCTCCTCGATTAGATTTAAAACAAAATCCATTATATGAAGAACATGGGTTATCGCTGCTAAAAACACATTACTATGGTGGAATTAGAAAATACCAATGGGTTACGATACCACTAGCTTTATATGGTACAGTTATTAAATCAAATGGTGAAAAGATTGAAATTGCTATAGGTGATGATGAAAATGATCCTGTATTCTATATAACAGATTTATTACCTCATCTTGCAAAGAAACAAAATGATAAGAAACTTGGCGAAGCTATTGAGGGAGAATCATTAAATGTAATTATTGGAAGCTTACCTTCTGAAGGAAAAGAAGATGAAAAGAAATTTAAATTAAATGTATTAAAAATATTAAATGAAAAATATGGCATGATTGAAGAAGATTTTCAAACTGCAGAACTTGAAATAGTACCTGCTGGAAAGTCTAGGGATGTTGGAATTGATAGAGGTATGATAATGGCGTATGGTCATGATGATAGAGTATGTGCATATACTTCTCTCAAAGCAATTTTAGAATTAGCAAATCCTGAAAAAACTGCTATCGCATTATTTGTAGATAAAGAGGAAATTGGAAGTGTTGGTAACACAGGAATGCAATCTCAATTTTTCAACAATATGTTAGCTGAGTTAATCATAAAGCAAAACAATGGAAAATATGCAGAATTGTCTTTAAAAAGAGCATTAGCAAATAGTAGTATGTTATCTTCTGACGTAGCTGCAGGAGTAGATCCTACTTATCCACAAGTTTCAGAACTTCAAAATGCAGCTTTAATGGGCAAAGGCGTTGCAATGATTAAATATACAGGCAGCAGAGGCAAATCAGGAGCAAATGATGCAAATGCTGAATATATTGGAAAACTAAGAAAAATATTCAATGAAAATGAAGTTGCTTGGCAACCAGCAGAACTAGGTAAAGTAGATCAGGGTGGTGGCGGAACAATTGCGTATATCATGGCAAACTATAACATGGATGTTGTTGACCTTGGAGTTCCTGTACTAAGTATGCATGCACCATTTGAAATAGTATCAAAATCAGATGTTTATATGACTTATAAAGCATATAAAATGTTTTATAATAAAAATATATAACAAAGACATAATATTTGACATAATATATAAATTGTAATAATATAAAACCTCAAATATTGAGGTTTTTTCTATTATCTAGTTTCAAAAAAATATATTAATTTCCAAATATTAGTTAAAATTAGCGATGATTATTGACTATTTTAATGTATAGTTGTATAATTATTTTAAATGCTTATCAAAATTAGATGGAGGGTATAAAATTGCAAAATGAATTTGTTGAAACAAGACAAAGTGAATTTGATCAACTTAAAGAATATATTGATACAGTTAAAAATTCACAAGGTATTTTGATGCAAACTTTACAAAAAGCACAAGAATTATTTGGCTATTTGCCTTTAGAAGTGCAAAAATTTATTTCAAAAGAAACAAATATACCACTGGCAGATATTTATGGAGTTGTAACGTTCTATACTCAATTTTCTATTGAGCCTAAAGGAAAGCACACTATTGGAGTTTGCTTAGGAACTGCTTGCTACGTAAAGGGTTCTCAAGCTGTACTGGACAAGCTTTCAGAAGAATTAAAGGTATCGGTTGGTAGTACAACAGAAGATAATATGTTTACCCTTGAGGCTACAAGATGCCTAGGATGCTGTGGATTAGCACCAGTAATGATGGTAGACGATGATGTTTATGGAAAATTGGATCCAAAAAAGGTACCTGAAATTATTGAAAAATATAAAAATTAGGAGGTGCAGAAATGAAGTCTCTAGATGAATTAAAAAAATTAAGAGAAGAATCTATAAAAAACATGGAAATGAGAAGTGCAGATAAGGAAATTAGAGTAGTAGTAGGTATGGCTACATGTGGGATATCTGCAGGAGCAAGACCAGTTTTAAGTACATTGGTTGAAGAAGTTGCCAAAAGAAATTTAAAAAGTGTACAAGTTGTTCAAACTGGATGTATTGGAATGTGTACCTATGAACCTATAGTAGAAGTTTATGCCCCTGATAAAGAAAAGGTAACATATATCCACGTTAATCCTGAGAAAGCTAAGCAAATAGTTGCTGAACATTTAGTAAATGGAAATGTAGTAAACGAATATACAATTGGAGCAGCTGAATAAAAGTTACGATATGGAGGTAAAAATATGGCAATTTTCAGATCACATGTTTTAGTATGTGGGGGAACTGGTTGTACTTCTTCAAAATCTGATTTGATAAGAAAAAGATTCGAAGAAAAAATTAAAGAAGTAAATTTAGATAAAGAAGTTCAAGTTATTGGAACAGGATGCTTTGGATTATGTGAGCAGGGACCAATTGTTATCGTGTATCCAGAGGGTTCATTCTATTCTAGAATGACTATAGACAGAGTAGATGAAATAGTGAAAGAGCACTTATTAAAAGGAAGAATTGTAGATAAATATTTATATAAAGAAAAAGTTACAAAAGAAGATTTAGCAGAAGCAGAACACAAGTCTCTTATGGACGTTGAATTTTATAAAAAGCAAAAGAGAGTAGCATTAAGAAATTGTGGAGTAATAAATCCAGAAAATATTAAAGAATATATTGCTAGAGACGGATATATGGCTCTTGGAAAAGTACTGACAGAAATGAAACCTAATGAAGTAATTGACTTTATAAAAGCTTCAGGTATTAGAGGTAGAGGTGGAGCCGGTTTTCCAACTGGTATGAAATGGAGTTTCGCAGCCCCTAATAAGGCTGATCAAAAATATATTATATGTAACGCTGACGAAGGAGATCCAGGTGCATTTATGGACAGAAGTGTTCTTGAAGGAGATCCTCATGCAGTATTAGAAGCCATGGCAATAGCAGGATATGCAATAGGAGCAACAAAGGGATTTATTTATGTTAGAGCAGAATACCCAATAGCTGTTCACAGACTGCATATTGCTATAGATCAAGCAAGAGAATTAGGATTATTAGGTAAAAATATATTTGATTCAGGTTTTGATTTTGATATAGAAACAAGACTAGGAGCAGGAGCATTTGTTTGTGGTGAAGAAACAGCTCTAATGCAATCAATAGAAGGTAAGAGAGGTATGTCTAAGATAAAACCACCTTTCCCTGCTAATAAAGGTCTTTGGGGTAAACCATCTGTAATAAATAATGTAGAAACATTAGCAAATATTCCTCAAATTATTAATAATGGTGTAGATTGGTTCAGAAGTTTTGGAACTGCAAAATCTCCTGGAACAAAAGTATTTGCATTAGGTGGTAAAATAAATAATACAGGACTCGTTGAAGTTCCTATGGGTACTACGCTAAGAGAAGTTATATATGATATAGGTGGTGGCTGTCCTAATGGAAAAGAATTCAAGGCAGTACAAACAGGTGGGCCTTCTGGTGGATGTTTAACTAAAGAACACTTAGATACTCCTATAGATTATGAAAACCTAGGAGCTGTTGGTTCAATGATGGGTTCCGGTGGAATGATAGTAATGGATGAAGATAACTGTATGGTAGATATAGCAAGGTTTTTCCTTGACTTTACAGTTGATGAATCTTGCGGTAAATGTACGCCATGTAGATTAGGTACCAAGAGGATGTTAGAAATATTAGAAAGAATAACTGAAGGAAAAGGCACTATGGAAGACTTAGATGAGTTAGAAGAATTAGCTAGTAGTGTTAAAGATTCTTCCCTTTGCGGCCTTGGTCAAACAGCACCAAATCCTGTTTTGTCAACATTGAGATATTTTAAAGATGAATATATTGCACATGTTGTGGACAAAAAATGTCCAGCAAAACATTGTAAATCTTTATTAACTTTTGAAATTAATAAGGATAAATGTGTTGGATGTACTTTATGTGCTAGAAACTGTCCTGTAAAAGCAATTGAAGGTAAAGTTAAAAATCCACATGTTATAAATCAGGATCTATGTACAAAATGCGGCAACTGTTATAATGTATGTAAATTTGGTGCCGTTGAAAAAAACTAAAAGGGAGGAGCAAAAATAGTGGCTTTAGTAAAATTTAATTTAAATGGAATAGATTTAACTGTTGAAGCAGGTAAAAACATATTACAAGCAGCTACAGAAAATAATATAGAAATACCACATTTATGCTTTGATGAAAGGCTAGAAGTTTATGCAGGTTGCGGACTTTGTGTAGTAGAAATCGAAGGTCAACCAAAACTTGCAAGAGCATGTTCTACACCTGTTACAAATGGTATGATTGTTAGAACAAATACTAAAAGAGTTGAGTCAGCAAGAAAAGCAGCAATGGATTTATTAGTTGTTAATCATGTTGGAGATTGTAAGGCTCCATGTACATTGAATTGTCCAGCTCATACAGATGTTCAAGGATATGTAGGTCTTGTTGCTAATAAGCAATACAAAGAAGCATTAAAGTTAATTAAAGAAAAACTTCCTATTCCAGCAAGTATAGGAAGGGTATGTCCTCATCCATGCGAAACAGCATGTAGAAGACAATTAGTAGAAGAACCAATATCAATTGCATGTGTAAAAACTTTTGCAGCTGATTACGATTTAAATAGCGACAATGTATATGTTCCAAACTTAAAATCTTCTACAGGTAAAAAAGTAGCAATAGTTGGAGCAGGACCTGCAGGTTTGTCTGCAGCATACTTCTTGTTACGTGAAGGACATGAAGTAGAAATATTTGAAATGATGGGTAAACCAGGTGGAATGATGAGATATGGAATACCAGAATATCGTCTTCCAAAAAATGTAATAGATGCAGAAGTATCAGTTATAGAAACTATGGGCGCTAAAATAAATTATAATGTAAAAATTGGAGAAGATATAACTCTTGAATATTTACAAGATAAATTTGATTCTGTATTTTTAGCTATTGGTGCTTGGAAAAGTTCACCTATGAGATGTGAAGGAGAAAATACACCAGGAGTATTAGGTGGTATAGACTTCTTAATAGATGTAGCAGAGAATAAACCTGTTAATATAGGAAAAAAAGTAATAGTAGTTGGTGGTGGTAATACTGCTATGGACGTTGCAAGGACAAGTATTCGTCTTGGAGCAGAAGAAGTAAGAGTAGTTTATAGAAGGTCTGAAGAGCAAATGCCAGCTGAAAAACTTGAAATTAAAGAAGCTAAGGAAGAAGGAGTTATTTTCTCATTCCTATCAGGACCAAATTTAGTTTTAAGTGATGGAGAAAAAGTTGTTGGATTAAAATGTGAAAAGATGGTTCTTGGTGAAAAAGATCAATCTGGTAGACAAAGACCAGAACCAACAGGAGAATTTGAGAACTTTGACGCAGATACAATAATTGCAGCAATAGGACAAGAAGTTGTTTGTGGTAATATAAATGTAGCTCAAGGTAAGAAGAAAAACATTCAAATAAATGAAGGTACATTTGAAACAAACATTAAAGGTGTATTTGCTGGTGGAGATGCTGCTACTGGTCCTAAAATAGCAATAGATGCTGTAGCACAAGGACAGCAGGCAGCAGGAGTAATCAATAGTTATTTGAATGGTGTTATGATACCATATATAGATAAGCCACTTGTTTATCAAGATGATATAACTGAAGAAGACTTTAAAGATAGGGAAAAATTACCTAGAGTAGAACATCATACTGTTGAAGCCCAAGTAAGAAAAACTAATTTCCAACCTATTCTTCCAACTATGACAGAAGAAGAAGTTCTCAGAGAAAGCTCAAGATGTCTCGAATGTGGATGTAAAGATTATTTCGAATGTCAACTTGTGGATTATATTAAGAAATTTGATATTGATACAGTTAAATATCATTCACAAAATGAGAAAAAATTTGAGGAAACAGATCATCCATTTATAGCACAAAATGTTGATAAATGTGTACTTTGTGGTTTGTGCGTAAGAACTTGTGAAGAAGTTGTAGGAGCTTCTGCTTTAGGATTTGTTGATAGGGGATATAAAACAGTAGTAGCACCAGCCTTTGAACAAGGTTTGAAGGAAACAGATTGTATATCTTGTGGACAATGTATAGACGTATGTCCTACAGGTGCATGGCTTGATAGAAGAGAAAATATTAAAGAAATTCCTTTAGATTTAAAAGAAACTGAATCAGTATGTAGCTACTGCTCAGTAGGCTGTCATATAGTATATGAACACAAGGATAATGTAATTTATAAGGCTTCAAGTCCTAAGGATTCAGAAATTCCTATGTGTGGTAGAGGAAAGTTCGGTATTGAACATATTAATGTATCAAATAGAATACTTCAACCTAAAGTAAAAATAAAAGACAGTTATGAAACAGTATCTTTTAATGTTGGTCTTTTTGAAACTGCTAAGCGTTTAAGAAGTATACAAAACTTATATGGTGCTGATCAAATTGCATTTGCAGTATCTCCTAAATTAACTAATGAAGAGTTAAATACTATTAATGCAATTGCTAAGGAATTAGACACTAATGTAAAGGGTTCCTTTATAAATGAAAAGGAATCAGGTATAGAAACAGTTTTAGGTTATAATCAATCAACGATAAGTTCTGATGGATTAAATTCTGCTGATTTAATAATAGTTGCAGGTCAATTGTACGAACAACATCCTTCAGCTGGAATGAAGCTTAGAAGATTATCTAAAAATGCTAAAATTATCTCTGCTTCAATAAATCCTACTAAGATTGACAAATGGGCTCAAAAAGTAGATGTAAATAACTATGAAGTTTTCTTTACAAGAGTTCTTAAATCATTAATTGATAAAGGCGTTGTAAAAGAAGAATCTTTAAATAAATTCTCTAATGGTAATGAATTGAAAAAGGCTTTAGAAAAGGTAGAAGTTTTACCAGAAGAAGAAAAAGTTGCAGAAGCATTTAAAAATGCTAAAAAGCCAATAATATTAGCTGATGCAAATACAGTTCAAAATGAAGCTTTGAAAGTTTTAGCTGACATTACAGTATTAACAGGTAATGACGCTAAGCCTCACAGAGGTTTATTAGTATTAAAACCAAAAGCAAACAGCCAAGGAGCATGGAATTTAGGTTTCAGAACTTCAGGGGAAGAAATTAGATATGCTTTACAAAACAATAAAATTAAAGGTTTAGTTGTAATAGGTGAAGATATTTTAGGAAACGACCCAGAATTAAAAGAATCTATTAATAATCTTAAATTCTTTGCTACATTTGATATAATGGAAAATGATACAACAGCTACAGCAGAATATGTATTGCCACTTTGCAGTCTTGCGGAAAGCAAAGGGACAATAATTAGTGCAGATGGTACTGTGCAAGATGTAGTTGAAGCTATAAAACCAATGACTGGTATGTCAAATCTTCAAATGTTCGAAGAAATAGCAAAGCAATTGAATGCTAATGTAAGTAATGAAATTGTAGAAAAAATTGATACAAAACTATATATACCAAAATTCGAAAGCAAAGAAAAGGTATATAAAGTATATGATACAGTAGAAAAAGCATTTTTAGCAAACTTAAAAGATAACTGTGTAAAAGTAGATTGATAATATTTAAAATTCGAAGATAAACCCATTTGGTGACACATAAAGTTTCATTGAATGCAGTTACTATTTAATCAAGACTCTATAAAAAGACTCAAGATTAGGATTTTAGAAAAAGATCATGTATAATGTTGTTCTGAGCGAAATACGAAGGATTTCATTGTCATCAATAGAGAGTAGCTTTATATCAAATAAGCTACTCTCTTTTTTTTGCAAAATCAAGTATATGTAACAGTTCAGTATAGAGAAAAGAATTGAAAAAGAACTAAATATATAGAATAAACTAGAAATTCATATTTTTTATTGAATTTTATATAAGAAAAAGATATAATTAAATTACCAAAGATGGAATAAAATACTATATAAATGTAATACAAGAAAAGATAAACAAAGGGGCGCGTTGTAATGAAAATCTTTATTAATACACTAGGAGGATTTGACATTAGGGATAATGAAAAAACCCTTTTTAATGAATCTACTAGAACATATAGGTTAACAAAGTTGTTTCAGTATTTTATAACTTATAGAAATAAGAAATTACTGCCAGAAACTATTATTGATAATTTATGGTCAGATAGTGAATCAGATAATCCTAAAAATGTACTTCGTACCCAAATTTTTAGACTAAGGAAGATTATAAAAGCACTTCAACCAAAAGATAAAGAAGATAAATATATTAATATTAAGTTTATTAATGGATACTATTGCCTAGAAATTGGCAAAAGTGTAATAATTGATGTAGATGAATTTGAAAATCTTATAAATCAAGGAAATTATGAATCATTAATTAATTTTGAAAAGGCAATTGAATTATATGAAGAGGCAATAAAGCTTTACAAAGGTTTATATTTATCAGAAAATACTTACGAAGCATGGATTGTACCTGCTAGAAACTATTATCATAGATTATTTATAAAAACCTTATATAAACTTATTGAAATCCTTAATGATAAAAAAGATTATGAAAAAATTATTTTATTATGTGAAGAGGCTTTAGTTATCGAGCCATATGAAGAGGATATACATATAAGTTTAATGAAATCATTAAAAAAAATTGGTCAAACAAAAAGTGCCTTAGATCACTATAAATATACGGTTTCTTTATTTGAAAGAGAAATGGGAACGAAACCTTCAAAAAAGGTAACTGATTTTTTAGGTAAAATAAAGAATAATAATTCAAATGAAGAAAACGAAGAAATTGATATATTAAATGCTAGAAATAACTTAGAAGATGATACAAAAGATGGTGCAATGTATTGTGATATTGAACATTTTAAATTTTTATATAATATACAGAAAAGAAAATCCATAAGAAATAATGAAAATGACTTTCTTAGTATTATAACATTAAAGGGTGAAGGAAAATATTACGAAGCAAGAGATTTAAATAAATGGTCAAATATTATGAAAGATTTATTAATGAATTCTCTAAGGAAAGGTGATGTATTTACTTTTTGGAACGAAAAGCAAGTATTAATTATGCTTCATAATATAAAAAGTGATGGTATCAATAAAATAGAAAATAGAATTAAAAACCATTTAAATGAAAGTATTATATACAAGCCTTATGATATATCCATTAAATTCAAACAAATATTGTCATAAAACACAACTTCATTACGTAGGGGACGCATTCCATGCGTACCGCGACCCCAAACCCAACCCTAACATTTACATAATATATCCATGTAATCATAATGTAATTAAAAAGAAATTATAATGTAATCACTATTAAATGGAAATGTAATTACTACATTGTATAATATGGAATAATAAGTAAAGTAAAAAAATGTTTATCAATACAGGAGTGTCGAAATGGAATACCCATCAGTAAATGATTTTTATCTAAAATTAAAAGCAATTTACAATAATGAAGGAAATATTATTGATTATGTGTTGATTTACTTAAGTG
Source organism: Sedimentibacter sp. MB31-C6 (assembly GCF_035934735.1). Lineage (NCBI taxonomy): Bacteria > Bacillati > Bacillota > Tissierellia > Sedimentibacter > Sedimentibacter sp. MB31-C6. The sequence goes on along the minus strand of NZ_CP142396.1, from coordinate 782,185 downwards.
GTAATTTCCAAAAAGCAACAAACATGATTGCAAAATCAATTATAGGAGAAAGAATTTCTAATATTGTAGTTAATAATGTAAATAAACTAGGTTTTAAAGAATTATATTTCAATATGATACCGAAAACTAACAGTAAGTTTGAAATGTTCATAGAAGGGCTAGACCGTTGGTATCTAATAAGTATATTTAGTGAAGATGAAGAAATCATGATTATATTTTATAACGATATTACAAAAATAAAAAAAGGTATAGTAAATAAAATTATAAAGGAAAAAAATCAAAGTAACATTTATGAATATCAAGACATAGAAAGAATATATTATAGGGATAAACTAACGGGACTATATAATAAAGCATTTTATGAAGAAGAACTTTCAAGGTTAGATACAAATCGCCAATTACCATTAAGTATTATTATGGGCGATATAAATGGTTTGAAGTTGATAAACGATGCATTTGGACACTTTATGGGTGATAAAGCGTTAACAAAAGCAGCTGAAATTATGAGAAATTCTTTTAGAAAAGAAGATATAATCAGTAGAGTTGGTGGAGATGAATATTTAATTATTTTGCCAAAAACATCAGAATCAATTGCCCTTTCAATTATTGATAGAATAAAAACTGACTGTGAAAAAAATCCTCTGGATTTCATTAAAATAAGTATTAGTTTTGGAGTTGCAACTAAAACTTCAGAGTTAGAAGACATTCAGGATAAAGTTAAATTAGCTGAAGAAAGAATGTATTTCAATAAACTTAAGGAAAGTAAAGAATCAAAACTAGCATTAATAAACTTTCTTAAAAATAATTTAGAAAAAATTACTTTTGAAACTAAAGCTCATTATAAAAGACTTAAAGAATATAGCTTAATGATGGCTAATGAATTAAATCTTTCTGAAGAAGATAAAGAAGAATTGCAAATGTTATGTGACTTTCATGATATTGGTAAAATTGGGATACCAAAACATATATTGCAAAAAGAAGGTACTTTGAATTTAGATGAGTGGAAAGACATTAAACGTCACAGTGAAATTGGTTATTATATTGTTAAAGAATTTAGAGAGCCTTTGGTAATAGATGAACTTATTTTAATTCATCACGAAAGATGGGATGGAAAGGGGTACCCTGGGCTTCTCAAAAAAGAAGAAATTCCACTAGTAGTTAGAATCTTTGCAATTGCAGACGCCTATGATGCTATGGTAAACGATAGACCATATAAAAACAGAATGACTAATTTAGAAGCTTTAAAAGAAATAGCAGATAAATCAGGAACTCAATTTGACCCAACAATTGCGCGAATATTTATTAAATTAATGGAAGAAAAGGAATTTATTGCATAAAATATAATAGTTATATAATAATATAAGTAAATACTGGCAAACCTAGTGAAAACTAGGGACGCAAAGCTATGAAGTCTAAAGTATCCAAAATACTATGACAGTTCGGCTGCAAAAATAAAAAATATTTTTGCAGCTTTTTTATTCCAAAAATCCGACTAACGACATTATACGCCACAACATGTAGGGGACGCATTGCATGCGAATTAGGACGACCACATGTAGGGGACGCATTGCATGCGTACCGTGACCACAAAGACTTACCCTAATAGCTCCAACTATCCAATCCTAAACACAGATAGTTGTTCTATATAAATTAAAAATTAATTAACGGCAAAAGAAAGGGGGTGTATTACATTTTTATGATAGTTAATAATTTGATAAAACAAAAGAAAACACATAAAAATGATACAAAAATTTTAGAGAAAGGAGGAAACCATATGAATAAAACAAAAATTTACCAAAAAGTCATATGTTTTGTAATAGCCTTGATGATGGTGATGTCAATTATACCGAGTAGTGTGGCATTGGCAGTAAGTAATAATAATCCAATTGATGTAGGAGGAAGTGTTTTTGTTGATAAGACAGCATACAAAATGGAAGATACCTTAGATAATGATTTTTGGATTCAGTTTGATATAAAAGGAACGGACACTATTGTAGAACCAACGCCTTTAGATGTTGTCTTAATGCTAGATAGATCTGGAAGTATGAGTGGAAGTAATCGTCTAGGTACTTTGAAAACAGCTGCTAAAAATTTTATAAGTAAAATTTTAGATAACAATTTGGATAACCGTATAGCTATTTTAACATTTTCTGATGGTAGCAATGGTTATACTATTACTGAGTTCAGTAGTGATGAAGGTACTTTATATGATGCAGTTGATGATATGGGCGCTAGAGGCGATACTAATACTGGTGAAGCTTTCAAAAAAGCTAAAAATTTACTAGATAAATCAAACTTAAATAACCCAGATGCAAAAAGAGCATTAGTATTATTTACTGATGGTGCTCCTGCTCCATCTGGAGATGAAGTAGATTATGCTTATAGTAAAAATGCAAGTGTGCAGGCGCGAAATATAAAAAATAGCTATCCTGATCTTCCAATGTATTGTGTATATTGGAATCCAAATGTAGGAAGTGGTGATACATTTGTACTAGGTGGTGAAATACCTCAATCAGATGTTGATTATGTAAATGGAAAATATATAGAAAAAACTTGGAATAAGGAGCTAGAGTATAGAAAGAACTGGATTATTTGGCCAATTTGGTCAGAAGATGAATGGTATCTCGGAATAGACAATTCATTTATCCTAAATACTCTGCTTCCAACATTTGTAAGTGAATCTGATAATTTAATTGAAGCGTCTATAAATCCAACTGAGTTAGAAGAAGTATTTGACGGTATAGCTGGTGAAATATTAAATTTTGCTACTGATGTTACTTTAACAGATGTTGTAGAAGGTGACAACTTTAAACTTAATATAGGGAATTCTGATGCAGTTCAATATCGTAATGCAGTATCAGTGGATAATAACAATAACGAATGGGTGAATATAACTCATGACTCTTCACAACCTATATATTATAACAGTTTAGCTGGTAGCAATGATGAAATACAACTACATTTTAATGAAATTTCACAACCCGGTGTAGAAGTTCGTTTTAAGATCCAACTTAAAGAAGGCGTTTATAGTTCAGAATCAGCAACAGAAGAAGAACCAGACTTAAATACTAATGAATCAGCTAAAATTACTTTTACAGATGCAGAAGGTACAGAATACAATGATGTGGATATTCCGATTTTACCAAAAGTTTATGTACCTAATCCTATAGTTAATGGAAAAATTGTAAAAGTAGACGAAAATGGGAATCCATTAGAGGGTGCAAGCTTTGCAGTTGATAAACAAGGTTCTGGAACAGCAAGAGTAGCTGAAGGTCCAGCAAATGAAGGTGTTGGGAAAAATGAATTTTCTTTTACTATTGACACATCAAATAGTAGTGCTTACATAATTAAAGAGATTATTGTGCCAGCAGGCTATGTAAATAATGATCAATTTAATGTACAGCTAAGGCCAGATGGAATTACGCTTCTTGGTAATCCAAGTAATGTTTCTGTAGATAATAATAGTATGTCAATTATTGTAAAAAATGCAAAAGATACAAGTAAATGGAATACAGTAACATTTGAAGCAGGAGCAAATGGAAGTATAAGTGGAACAACATTATATGAAGATATATTAGATGGAACTGCATGGAACACAGCAGTAACAACATTACCGACATATGAAGCAGATTCTGGATATAAGTTTGACGGATGGACACCGACGCCATTTGCAACAACAATAACAGAAGATTTAGTGTATACAGCCAACTTTGTAAAAGATGAAGACCAATGGAATACAGTAACATTTGAAGCAGGAGCAAATGGAAGTATAAGTGGAACAACATTATATGAAGATATATTAGATGGAACTGCATGGAACACAGCAGTAACAACATTACCGACATATGAAGCAGATTCTGGATATAAGTTTGACGGATGGACACCGACGCCATTTGCAACAACAATAACAGAAGACTTAGTGTATACAGCCAACTTTGTAAAAGATGAAGACCAATGGCATACAGTAGAATTTAAAGCAGGAGCAAATGGAAGTATAAGTGGAACAACATTATATGAAGATATATTAGATGGAACTGCATGGAACACAGCAGTAACAACATTACCGACATATGAAGCAGATTCTGGATATAAGTTTGATGGATGGACACCGACGCCATTTGCAACAACAATAACAGAAGATTTAGTGTATACAGCCAACTTTGTAAAAGATGAAGACCAATGGCATACAGTAGAATTTAAAGCAGGAGCAAATGGAAGTATAAGTGGAACAACATTATATGAAGATATATTAGATGGAACTGCATGGAACACGGCAGTAACAACATTACCGACATATGAAGCAGATTCTGGATATAAGTTTGACGGATGGACACCGACGCCATTTGCAACAACAATAACAGAAGATTTAGTGTATACAGCCAACTTTGTAAAAGATGAAGACCAATGGCATACAGTAGAATTTAAAGCAGGAGCAAATGGAAGTATAAGTGGAACAACATTATATGAAGATATATTAGATGGAACTGCATGGAACACAGCAGTAACAACATTACCGACATATGAAGCAGATTCTGGATATAAGTTTGACGGATGGACACCGACGCCATTTGCAACAACAATAACAGAAGACTTAGTGTATACAGCCAACTTTGTAAAAGATGAAGACCAATGGCATACAGTAGAATTTAAAGCAGGAGCAAATGGAAGTATAAGTGGAACAACATTATATGAAGATATATTAGATGGAACTGCATGGAACACAGCAGTAACAACATTACCGACATATGAAGCAGATTCTGGATATAAGTTTGACGGATGGACACCGACGCCATTTGCAACAACAATAACAGAAGATTTAGTGTATACAGCCAACTTTGTAAAAGATAGTGGTGCAACCGTTGAACTTAACATATGGAAGCAATGGTATGATGGCGAAACTCAATTACCACAATTGAAGTCACTATCTACAGTTCCATCATCATCAAGACCGGAAAGCATAACTGTTTATCTGTTAAATGAAGATGAAGAAAGAGTTTCTACTGCAGTTGTAAGCCTTGATGAGTATGGATATTGGTTTGGCTCGTTTATAGTACCGATGTATGATTCTAATAACGAATTTATTGATTACTCAAATTATACGATTGAAGAAGATGTTCCAGATAACTATACTTATGAATTCGTAAATAATAATTATGGTTATGGATATGACGGATTCCAATTATATAATATAGAGGTTATAGATGTACCTGTAAGTAAAGTATGGGATGGCCCTGTAGGAGACGAGGTATCAATAGTATTATTAGATTCCGATGGAGAAGCAACTGATTACACCTTAACACTAAATGAAGATAATAATTGGACCGATTCTTTCAAATTACCTTTATATGAAGGTGGCGAATATTGGTGGGATTTCAGAGAAAATGATTACTCTGATTACACAATAGCTGAATTGGATATGAATGGATATAGAACTGACATATCTGGAGATTTTTATGAAGGCTTTGTGGTTATCAATACAGCCAACGCAGTAAGTTACAATGTTAATTATTTAGAATTTGGAACTAATTTACCGGTAGCTGATTCAGTAACTAAATCAGGAATTTATGGTACTAAAGTAACCGAAAGTGCAATTGATGTAGAGGGTTACGTGAAGGTAGCTCCTACTAGCAAATCACTAGAATTAGGTGAAGACAATAATGTAATTGATTTCTACTACACTAAAATTTTAGGCGAAGTTACAATAACTGTAGAAGTTGTAGATACTAATGGAAACCAAATATATAAAATGGATTATACTGGAGCAACGAGTACTTCAATAACAGAAGATATTAGGCCAGAAATTCCATCTGGTTATAAAATTATATCTAAGCCGGAATTGCCATCGGTATATCCAGAAGAGAATACAACATACACATTCAAAGTAAGAGCACCTAATATAGATGATACTATAAATATAGAATGGCATTACGAAACAGGATATAATACTAATCAGTATAATGCTGAAGAAGGACCTCAAGGTATTGCAGGTACAGAGTTAAATGAAGATGAAAGACAGACTTATATAGTAATGGGTAATAGAACAAGATACACATATTCTAGATATGAAACAGTTGTAGATGTGACAACAAGAACAGCAATAGAATATGAAGTTGTTGAAATACCTGATACAACATCAACAAGTGGTTCAGCAATTACGACAGAAATAATAGAAAAAGAAGTAATCGAAGAAGTTAAGGATACTACTTATAAATTCTTCTACGATAGAAATAAATCTAGTAATGGTGGTCGTAAAAAACCTGTAATCATCGAAGATCCAGAAGTACCATTGGCAGACTTAGAAAAATTAGATCACTTTGCTTATATTATAGGTTATCCTGAGGGAGATATAAGACCTCTTAATAGTATAACCAGAGAAGAAGTGGCAATGATTTTCTATAGATTATTGACTGATGATAGCAGAGATAGCTTATTGAGTGATACAAATTCATTTACAGATATATCATCTGATAGATGGTCAAATCGCGCAATATCTACACTATCTAATGCTGGTATATTGAATGGATACCCAGATGGAACCTTTAAACCATCAGAACCAATTACTAGGGCAGAATTTGCAACTATAGCAGCTAAGTTTGATAAACTAGAATCAAGTAGTACTAGTAAGTTTACTGATATATATGGTCACTGGGCAGAGGATTATATAAATTCTTCTGAAATAAAAGGTTGGATAAATGGTTATCTTGATAATACTTTTAAACCAGATCAAAATATTACAAGAGCTGAATCAATGACATTGATTAACAATGTTCTTGAAAGATCAGTTTTAGAAGAAAATATACATCCAGATGCTATATTCTGGCCAGATATGACAAGTGATGATTGGTACTATGAAGCTGTAATGGAAGCAACAAACAGTCATAATTACACTATCAATGAAGAAAGTGGAGAAGAACTCTGGACCGGAATGAAAGCAAATAAATTATGGCCATAGTTTAAATTGAATTATGCGGAATGTTAAATCTTAGCATTCCGTATTTTTCATGTTTAAAATAACAGTTGACAAAATTAACCATATTGTGATATTATATTTTAAATTAATAGGCAAAGTTTTCTAAAGAAGACGACGCAAAGCTATAGGGTCTAAGCCTAAAAGGTATGATAGCCAGCTGCTATGTATTTCTGATACATATATAAAATGCTTTGCTATTTAAGTGAAGTATTTTTATGTTAAAGGGGTGGGTTGTGTGAAGAAACTAAAGATAACATTATATACAATATTTATAACAATATTTATATTATCGCTTTATACAATGTGTTTTGGTGCAGAAAATGTGTACAAGGGTTCTAAGTCAGAAATAGATGCTACTCATAGTTCAGAAGGTTATGTTAAAATAAGGTATTTAAAGGAAACTACGAAAAAATTAAAAGTAATTATTGAAAAAGATACAGGAAAGTATACATATGATTTGAATAATAAAGGTGATTATGAAACATATCCTTTACAAATGGGAAATGGTACATATAAAATTAAAATATTTGAAAATATAACAGGAAACAAATACAGTATCAAGCAGACTGCAAACATTAAGGTAACTTTAGATAATGAAAATTCTCCATTCCTTGTTTCAAATCAATATGTAAAATATAAAAATGATTCTGAAACTGTAAAAAAAGCAGAAGAATTAACAAAAGAAAAAAAAGAAGATATTGATAAAATAGATGTCATTTATGATTATATAATTACTAATATCGTTTATGATACAAAAAAGGCTGAAAGTGTTGAAAGCGGATATTTGCCTGAAGTAGATGAAATACTTAAGAGTAATAAAGGCATTTGTTTTGATTATGCATCGATAATGGCAGCAATGCTACGTTCACAGTCTATACCAACAAAATTAGTAACTGGTTATTCTTCTAATTTAGATGTACTACACGCATGGAATGAAGTATATACAGAGGAAACAGGTTGGATTAAATTAAATGAGATGTATTTTGACGGTCGTCAATGGAAATTAATGGATAGTACCATAGCATCTACAGCGAAACAATCTAATAGTCCCAAAATGATAGAATACACTAAAAAGTTAACTGATAGTAAATATTATACTAAGTATTTTGAATATTAATACCCTGTTAGACAACAGGGTATTTTTATTATATAGGAAAGTTCTCCTTTCCTATATAATTACAATTGTTTAATAATAGAATCTGGGTCTGTTGAGTATTTTATAGCATCTTCTTTACTAATTAGATTATTTTTGAAAAGTTCAACTATGCTTGTATCCATTGGTTTCATACCTTTTGTTTCTGATGAGTATATAACATTATTTATTTGATGAATCTTTGATTCTCTGATTAAATTAGATATTGCATTATTTACTATCATTATTTCAAAGGCAGCTGCTCGACCACATGTAGAAGAAGGTATTAATTGTTGTGATATTACTGCTTGAAGTTGCATTGATAGTTGTATTCTTATTTGTCTTTGTTGATTTGATGGAAATACATCTATAATGCGATCAATGGTATTTGCAGCACCAATAGTGTGTAATGTAGAAAAAACCAAATGTCCTGTTTCAGCAGCGGTTAGAGCTATTTCTATAGTTTCTAAATCTCTCATTTCTCCTATTAATATAACATCAGGAGCTTGTCTAAGGGCAGATTTAAGTGATGAAATATAGCTTTTGAAATCAGTAGATATTTCTCTTTGGCTTATAATTGATTTTTTGTGTTTATGTAAAAACTCTATTGGATCTTCAAATGTCATTATATGGCAATTTCGTTGCCTATTTATTTTATCTATAATACAAGCAAGTGTTGTTGATTTGCCGCTACCAGCAGGTCCAGTAACTAAAACAAGACCTTTTGTTTTTTTATATAAATTCATGCAAGCATCTGGAATTCCTAATTCAGTTGGATTTGGTAATTCAAAAAGTACTACTCTAATTACAGCTGCAAAAGAATTTCTTTGTTTATATGCACTAACTCTAAACCTACCTAATTTAGATAATGAAAAAGAAAAATCCATGTCCCCATTTTCTGTAAGTTCTTCGAAGTTTCCTTTGTTTGCTGCAATTAAAATATCTTTTATAATTTCATATGTATCATCTGTGTTTAGAGGCGTATCACTTTGGGACACAATTTCACCCATAATCTTGTATGATATTGGTCGTCCAGCAATTATAAAGATATCTGATGCTTTTTTTTCTACAGCATTTACTAATATATCAATAATATTAATCATTGGCTAATTCCTTCCCATAAATTGTATGTATCTTCGTCGTAACTTGGGAGCTTAATATTGGATAGAGTCCATGAAATTATTTCATAGCTAGGCTCTCCTATCGTACTATCATATAAAATATTTAACTTCACATTAATTTTTTGATTTAAGTTTCCTAAAATTTCATAAGAAATATAAAAGTCAGAATAAATGTTATCTTTGTTTTCTTTAATAATTGTTATGCTGTCTATTTTTTGTAACTCTTGTATTGCTAAATAGTTAAAATTTTCTGATTCTGAAACATTTATATTTTTTTTATTTTGTAATTTAAGATTAGCTATAGTTAGCTTATCATTAATATTAGCAAGTTTTTCTTTAGCCTTTCCATGCATGTAATAATAATCTGTAGTAATATCTTCTGTTTTATTTGATAATTTTAAATCTGAATAAGTTGTTGTAAAAGATAATGTTGCTAGTATTATCAAACAAAGAACAACAAATATTATTATAACAAGGGATCCTCCTAATCTCATTGTAACGCCCTCCTTGCCTCAAAATCAGGATAAAAATTTTTAGTTGAAATCGAAACTAAGGAGTCAATGCTATTATTATTTTCTATAAATGGATAAGGGTCACTCTTTTTAGTAAATATATTTATGTGGCTAATTATTCCTGATTGTAACTGCTTATTAGTAATATCCATAATTATAGTATATTCCATTTGTTCTTCGTTGCATCTATTCCATTTACTATCAAAATAAACTACATAGTAATATTGATTTGTTTCTTCATTAAAATTTGTATAAGCAAATAATTCATTTAAAATTTCTTGAGTATCATTATCAGTTTCTGATGAATTAATATATTCAAGAATTGTTTGCATTTTCATTAATGCTATAGTTTTATCATTGGATTTTATTTGTGTATATCTAGCAATTGCAAAGCAATTTAAAATAATTACAGCTGCTATAGCGAAAATTAATATTGACAATATTATTTCGATAAGTGATACTTCTAAATTTATAGATGATTTATTTTTCAATAGAAACACCACCTAATTGGTTAGAATTTAAAGATAAAACTAATTCTGAACTATAATCACCGCTATTTATAGAAAACTCGTATAAATTGCCATTTTTCTTATAAATGCTAAAATTGTCGATTTTTAAAACCTTCATACCATCAGATAAGGAGAATTCCGTTCCTTCATCAATAAAAATTTCATATAAATAACCATCATAATAGTAAATCCATGTTTCATAATTTAAACTATCATAAGTTTCATTTATAACAATAGCAGGAGTTTCATGTATAGTTTTTATATTAATGGATTTACTATTATCTGCTTGTCTCAATTTATTAGATATATATGACAATGAAACACGAATTTCATAATTACTATCTCTTTCATCTTTTATATTAGTATATATATCACTACCTAAAATAATTATCATAACAGATAAAATGACTATAGTTAAGAAAAGGAGCATAACAAATATGAAATGTATAGAAAATTGGTTTGTACTATTTTTTTTCATATTTTTCCTCCGTTGAATAGAATATATTCCTTATTTTAAAAATACTTTGATTTCTGGAATTATATTCGAAGCAAAAGCAATATAACTAACATAATATTTTTCATGGTCAATTATTAAACCGTAATTACTTTCTAAATATTCAATATTAGGTGGATAAAATCCTTCAATAGCATAACACTGTATAGCACCTCTAATTATTGCTTCCTCTAATATAACAAATTTGTTTTCTTCGTTAGATTTTTTTGTAATATTAGTGCCAAAGAATAAAAAGGCAACAATTAATAATAAAATAATAACATTTAAAATTTTTGACTTTCTCACATTTAACATCCCTTCAATTTAACCGATGCTTGCCATTATGTTCATTAGTGGTAGCATAACAGAAATAAGTATAACACCTATTGCGATAGATAAAAATCCTACAAGTATAGGTTCTATTAGGGCTACATTGTTAGTGATTCTTTGTTCTACTTCGTTTTCAAGTATTGTTGTGAGCTTATCCATAACTGTATCTAATTCACCAGTTTTATATCCCATATTTATCATTTGTAAATGCATACTTGAAAAAAGAGATAATTTAGAAAGTGATTCTATAAATGGCTCACCACTTTTTATACACTTTTGGAATACTTTAATCTTATTTTTTAAATGAGAGTTTTCTAATATTTGAAGTAAAAGGTCTAATGAATTATCAATATTTAAACCACTTGATAATAAAAGAGATAATGAAGAAGAAAATCTATAGGCAGTTAAATTTTTCATTATTACTTTAGTTATAATATTTTTATTTAGAAAACTATTATATAATTCTTTTCCTTTTATTGTTTTTCCAAATCCTAAAAAAGCAACTATAATAATTAAAAATATAATGAGAATGTACATAATTAGTTTTCCAGCTAAAATACCAGTGGAAAATGACATTAAAATAGAGGCCTCATTAGATAATTCTCCTCCAAGTTCGCTTATCATACTTTCGAATACAGGAAAAATCTTAGTAACAAGAAGAATAATTACTAATGTCATCATGACGAAGAGCATAGAAGGATAAAATATTGAATTTTTAATTTTCAATTTTATAAATTCTTCTCTGTCGTAGTATTTTGATAGGGAAGTCATTACATTTTCTAATTTCCCTGTTGCGTTTCCTATTTGACTCATATTTACTACATAAGGTGGAAAAAAATTTGAATTATTCATTGCTTGATATAAAGGTACACCTTTTGATAGTTCTTGCTTTATAATACCTAAAACTTTTTTTATTTTTCCTTCTTCAATATCATCATGCATCCAGGAAATTCCATCATAAATTAACATTCCCGATTTCAACGTTAATGCAACTTGCATACAAAAAAAAGATAATTCAGAAGATGAAAGTTTTTTACTGTAGGTTTTATTCATAAAGAACCTCCCAATAATCAGTAGATTATATGATTTAATTATAATATATAAAATTACATAATTCAACAAAATAATACAGAAATGGATAAGACTATAAAAAATTGAATTTTAAAAGTAATTGATAATTATTATTTGAAAAGTGGAAAAAATACTGTATAATAAAAAACAATAAGCTATCGGAGGAATTATTTATAATGGAGCAATATTTTACAAAAAATCCAACTACAAAAGACGATGTATATAAATTTGATTGGAATATAGGAAAAGATAAATTTTATTTTTATACAAGTAATAGCGTTTTTTCTAAAAAGGGTGTAGATTTTGGTTCAATGCTTCTTAGTGAAACAGTAATAAAAGAGAATAATAGTTTTGACGGCAAAATACTAGACATGGGATGTGGTTATGGTCCTATAGGCATAATAGTAGCAAAATTATTAAAAAATTCGAATATTACAATGTCTGATATCAATGAAAGAGCATTAAAGTTGGCTGCAATGAATGCAAAAGAAAATAAAGTTGAAAATAGAGTCAAAATAATTAATTCATCATCCTTTGATTCGATAAACGAAATGTATAATATCATACTTACTAATCCTCCTATTAGGGCAGGGAAAAATGTTGTATTTTCATTTTATGAAGGGGCATATGAACATTTAGAGCAAGGTGGGAAATTATATGTTGTAATACAGAAAAAGCAAGGAGCACTAAGTTCGAAGGATAAAATAGTAACGTTATTTGGTAACTGTGATATAGCAGAGAAAAAATCAGGGTATTTTATTTTTAAAGCAGAAAAAAAATAATACTTTGTTCAGATTGTTGACAATTTTATCTTTTGACTTATAATTTTTTTGATATTTTATTTGACGAAAAGGCATTGATTTCTGCTCCTATTAGAAATATCAGAGATGTTATGTAAACCCAGATTAAAAAAATGAAAATTCCAGATATGTTTCCATATATATTGTTATAATACATTATTTTATTACTTGTATATATAGAAAAAATCGCTGAGCCTATTATGCAACCAAAAGTCGAAAATATAGCTCCAGGGAGTACAATGCGGAAACTGACCTTTTCATATGGTAAGTATTTGTAAGCTACGGTAAAAATAATAAATAGAAATATTAAAGGCAAAACATATCTAAGTATATTTATTATATGATAAATAATATCTGTTAACAAAGAGCAACTTTGTAGAAAAATAACCAATTGTCTTCCGATGATAATAGAAGTAAAAATTAACTGTATAGATAACATTAGTGCAAGTGTAAATATAATACCTTTTATTCTCATAAAAAAGTAATTATTTTTCATAGGATAATCATATGCCTTATTAATGCCACGAATTATTCCTATACTTGCTGAAGTTGATGACCACAGAAGTGCGAATATACTGGCAGACATGTAAGGCTTGTTATATTTTAATGCTACATCATTGATAAAATTTAGTGCAATATTATGTACATCTGCAGGAATAATCGATTCAACTGTATTTAATAAATAATAAAAATAAGAAGTATAATGCCTAAATATTGATATTACCAAAATAACAAAAGGAAATATTCCTAATACAATATAATATGAAAATTGTGCACTTAAAGAAAACAAGTCGTCTTCTTTTGATTTTTGTAGTATTTTAACAATCATAACCATAGTTTTTTTCAATATATTCACCTCTAATATAATATTTTGTATTATATGTAAAATTAGCTACATTATTATTTTCCAGTTCCATATAAAAAGATGTTAAAAAAATATCAAAACCGTTAATTTTAACTGTAATTTTCAGTTATTTATCATGTTTGTGTTATTGTATAGTATTAATGATAATAAATAATTGCAATGAATAATTAGTAAATTGCCTTGCTTAAATTAAGATAAGGTGTTATAATATCAACTGGGATGAAAACCTTATAAATAAGGTTAAATAATTAACAATAACTCAGGAGGTAATTTATATGGAAATTAAGAAAATTTGTGTAGTTGGAACAGGAACAATGGCAAGAGGTATAATTCAGACATTTGCTCAAGCAGGTTATCCAGTTATAGTGAAAGGTAGAGAAGGCAATACATATAATACGTTAACTGAAGTAATTGGTAAAGGCTTAACAAAGTTAGTATCTAAGGGCAGAATGGAAGAATCAAAAAAAGATGAGATTTTAGGAAATATTACTAAGACTACTTCTTATGCAGATTGTTCTGAAGCAGATTTATTTATAGAAGCTGTAGCAGAGGACATGAATACAAAGCACACTATCTTTAGAGATATAGAAGCTATAGCTAAGGAAGATGCTATATTATCTACAAATACATCTTCACTTTCAATAACTGAAATAGCTTCAGGTATTAAGAATCCTTCAAGAGTAATAGGTATGCATTTCTTTAATCCAGTTCCTGTTATGAAACTTATTGAGATAATTAAGGGAAAACTTACTTCTCAAGAGGTTCATGACACTATATTTACATTATCACAAAACATAGGCAAAACTCCTGTAAGCGTAGATGAAGCTCCAGGATTTGTTGTAAATAGAATATTAATTCCAATGATTAATGAAGGAGTAGGTATTTTAGCTGATGGCGTAGCAACAAAAGAAGAAATAGATACAGCTATGAAACTTGGTGCAAATCATCCGATGGGACCTTTAGAACTTGGTGATTTAGTGGGCCTTGATGTTTGTCTTGCAATAATGGAAGTTCTGTATAACGAATATGGTGATCCTAAATATAGACCACATACATTATTACGTAAAATGGTTAGAGCAAACTTACTTGGTAGAAAAACTGGTAAGGGCTTCTACGACTATAGTAAATAAGAATAATAAAAATCAGGACTTCTATGTTAGAGGTCCTGATTTTTTATATTTAAACGATCATCAATATTTTCTTGAAGTACCTTTAATGTGTTTAATAACCATTTATAAAAATCAATAATCATGTTTATTTTTTGAGAATATTGTGAGATTGTTTTTTGTAAATCTAAATCACTATTTTTATATGAAAGGTCTGATAGTTGATTTGAAATTTCTTTGAGTGTTTTCATGTGGTGATTAATTGCAGAATGCCATTGATCTATAAATGAATTTGAGAAGGCTTTATATAAGTCTTCTTCTACAATATATAAATCCTTTCTTATGCCCTTTTTCCAAGTTTTCTCTACCATTTGAGTGTCTAATAGACTACGAACCCCTGTACTCATTGAGGTTTTACTCATTCCTAAAGATTGACTCATCTCATCTAAAGTCATTGGACTATTTTCAAGAAATAGTATGGAATATAAGCGCGATTCAGAAAGCGACAGACCATATAGGTTAATTAACTTTGATAAAGTAAATATAGATTCATTTTTTATTTCCTCAAATTCATTTATTATTTGATTTTCATTAGTAGTCATTAAAGGGCATCCTCCTTATAGTATATGTTTTACTATATTATAACATATTTTATATAATATAATATAGCAATAAAATAAAAAATCAAGAGAAAGATAATTGATTATGGTGGAGCAATTTAGAGTATTTTTAAGAATAAGCAACAAACTTAACGTACAGTTTAAACTGTACGTTAAGTTTGTTCAAAATGAACGGATATAACGGTTGTAACTATTGGCAATTTCTAGTATAGTATGTAAATACGCTGTTTACATAGATCGGTTATTTATTGTATTTAATTATTAAAAGCTGAATAAAAGCTAGAAGATGAAGCAAAATATATGTTGAAAGAGGTGAATTAATGCTTAAAATCGAAGTTAAAGAGTTAACTAAAGTTTTTGGTAAAAATCCAAAAGTGGGAGTAAAACTCTTAGAAGAAGGAAAAACAAAAACAGATATATTAAAAGAAACAGGTATGACAGTTGGAGTAAATAGAGCTTCTTTTGAGGTATATTCCGGTGAAATTTTTGTAATTATGGGATTATCAGGAAGTGGAAAATCTACTCTTGTAAGGCTTGTAAATCGCTTGATTGAGCCAACAGCAGGCAGTGTATTAATAGATGGTGAAGATTTAGCTAAAATGAATAAGCATGAATTAATTAAAACGAGAAGGAAAAAACTAAGTATGGTTTTCCAAAAATTTGGATTATTTCCTCATCGTACAATTTTAGAAAATACTGGATATGGTTTAGAAGTACAAGGTATTGCTAAAAGTGAAATTGAAGAGAAAGCTATTAAAGCATTACAATTAGTTGGATTGTCTGGGTATAAGGATCAATTACCGGATCAGTTATCAGGTGGTATGCAACAGAGAGTTGGATTAGCTAGAGCGTTAGCGACAGATACGGACATTTTATTAATGGATGAAGCTTTTTCAGCACTTGATCCACTTATACGTAAGGAAATGCAAGATGAACTCATAGAGTTACAATCAGCAATGCAAAAAACAATTATATTTATAACACATGATTTAGATGAAGCTTTAAAAATTGGTGATAGAATAGCATTGATGAAAGATGGTGTAATAGTTCAAATTGGTACTCCAGAAGAAATAATGACTAGTCCCGCTAATGATTATGTTAAAAAGTTTGTTCAAGATGTAGATAGATCTAAAGTATTTTCAGCTCAACATGTTATGATACGTCCTGAGACTATTCAATTAGAAAAAGATGGTCCGAGAACTGCTCTTCAAAGAATGAAAAAGGCTGAAATATCAAGTATTTATGTTACTAATAAAAATAAAGAACTAATAGGTATTGTAACTGCTGATGCTGCATCAGAAGCAATAAAAAATGGTAACAAAGATATTAATGATATAATTGAGAGGGATGTACCTATAGTAAGTTTAGATTTGCCTTTGAATGATTTGTTTGATGTAATTCACAATACTCCTGTACCAGTAGCCGTTGTGGAAAATAAAAAATTAAAGGGAATTATTATAAGAGGTGCAGTATTAGCTGCACTTGCAGGAAATGAGGTGAATCTTGATGACACAAATACCCCAGATACCATTAGTTAAATGGGCTGACATAATTGTCGATTGGTTAAGAAGTAATGCCCAATGGTTTTTTGAACCGATTAAGAAATTTTTAGATGGATTTGTAAGTTTATTAAGCGATGGTTTATTATTAATTCATCCTTTGATTTTCATTATAATCTTGGTTGGATTGACTATTTTTATAACAAAGAAAATTTGGGGATTACCAGTTTTTGTATTAGTTGGACTATTATTAGTACAAAACCTTGGATACTGGGAAGGAACCATGCTAACCCTTTCATTAATTTTAACATCTAGTTTAATATCGATTGTAATTGGTATTCCTTTAGGAATTTGGATGTCAAGAAGCAAAATAGTACAAGATATAGTGACACCTATATTAGACTTTATGCAGACAATGCCTGCTTTTGTATATTTGATACCTGCAGTATCTTTCTTTGGAATAGGTATGGTACCTGGAGTTATTGCATCTGTAATATTTTCAATGCCACCAGTTGTACGTTTGACCAATTTAGGTATACGTCAAGTTTCTACAGAATTAATTGAAGCAGCGGACGCCTTTGGAGCGACATCTAAACAAAAATTACTTAAAGTACAACTTCCAATGGCTAAAAGTACAATTATGGCTGGCGTTAACCAAACAATTATGTTAGCACTATCAATGGTAGTTATAGCATCTATGATTGGTGCAGATGGTTTAGGTGTTGAAGTATTTAGGGCAGTTACTAGAAATGAAGCGGGTCAGGGTTTTGCTTCTGGATTAGCAATAGTAATATTGGCCATAATACTAGATAGAATAACACAGGGATTAAATAAAAAAAGATAAAAAAGGAGAATTATTTATGATTAAAAACAAATTAAAGAGATTAGGAGTTATAGCTTGCACTGCTGTTTTAGCTTTAGCTGTTGTAGGATGTAATGGTGATAATGTAGAAAATGGAAATGAAAATGAAAGTGAAAATAATAATGCTAATGAAAATGTGGAAACAAATTTAGGTAAACAGTTAGATTATAAAATCATTGGAATTGATGCAGGTGCAGGTGTTGTGCAATCTGCTGAACAAGCTGTTGAAGACTATGATTTAGATTTTACAGTACAAACAAGTTCTGGAGCTGCTATGACTCAAGCACTAGCAGATGCAATTGAAAATGAAGAGCCAATTATTGTAACTGGATGGTCACCTCATTGGAAGTTTTCTAAATATGATTTAAAGTACTTAGATGATCCTAAAGAATCTTTTGGAGGAGCTGAAACTATTAATACAATTGCTCGCCTAGGATTATCAGAAGAAATGCCTAATGCTAATAAAATATTAGATCAATTTTATTGGTCTACTGACGACATGGAATATGTTATGCTTCAAGTAAATGAGGGAGCAGCAGTCGAAGATGTAGCAAGACAATGGGTTGATGATAATCAAGATAAAGTAAGTGAATGGACAGAAGGAGCAGAAGCAGTAGATGGTGAATCAATTAAGCTTGCATATGTAGCATGGGATACAGAAATTGCCTCTACTAATGTTATAGGATTAGTATTGGAGGATATGGGTTATGATGTTACCTTAACTCAAGTAGAAGCAGGACCAATGTGGGCAGCTGTTGCTAGTGGAGATGCAGATGCAATTGTTGCAGCATGGTTACCAGGAACTCATGCAAAATATATTTCAGACTACAAAGATGAAGTTGTAGATTTAGGTCCAAACTTAGAAGGAGCTAAAATAGGTTTAGTAGTGCCTTCTTATATGGATATTAATTCTATAGAAGATTTAGCTGAATAAATTATAAATTGTACGGTATACATTTTTACATACTTCGGGGCGCATACAATGCGCCCCCTACGGGTGTAGAATAACTTTACATTGCATACCGCGGAGCGCATACAATGCGTCCCCGACATCAAATAGACCCTTTGGGTCTATTTTTATTTGTATTATAAAATGTAATTAATGAGATAATAAGTATATTCTAATTAATTTGCCTTAAATTACAAAATAATCTTTGAAAAACCAAAGAATTGTGTTAATATACTTGAAAAGAATAAAAATTATGATAATATTTTAATATATAAGATATGAGGAGGAGAAAATGAGCGATAATATTGAAAATAACAAAGAATCGGTGAATTTTATACAAAAAATAATTAATGAAGATTTGGCCAATGGAACATATGGATCTAGTGTACATACCAGGTTTCCTCCTGAACCTAATGGATATCTTCATATTGGCCATGCAAAATCAATATGTTTAAATTATGGTTTGGCAAAGAAGAATAATGGTATTTTTAATTTAAGATTTGATGATACTAACCCGATAAAAGAGGATGATTCCTTCGTTGAATCAATTATAAAGGATGTTAAATGGTTATGTCCTGATTGGGATGAAAGGATATTCTATGCATCAGACTATTTTGATAAAATGTACAAATATGCTATTGAGTTAATTAATAAGGGATTAGCATTTGTAGATGATTTATCTGCAGATGAAATACGTGAATATAGAGGGACTCTTACAGAACCAGGTAAAGAAAGTCCTTATAGAAATAGAAGTATAGAGGAAAATTTAAAGTTATTTGAAGAAATGAAAAATGGATTATATTCAAATGGAGAAAAAGTACTTAGAGCTAAAATAGATATGAAAAGTCCAAATATCAATATGAGAGATCCTGTTATATATAGAATACTTCATGAATCACATCATAATACTGGAGACAAGTGGTGTATATATCCAATGTATGACTATGCACATCCTTTAGAGGATGCTATTGAAGGTATTACTCATTCTGTATGTACATTAGAATTTGAAGATCACAGACCATTTTATGATTGGTTACTTA
Source organism: Sedimentibacter sp. MB31-C6 (assembly GCF_035934735.1). NCBI lineage: Bacteria > Bacillati > Bacillota > Tissierellia > Sedimentibacter > Sedimentibacter sp. MB31-C6. Next base: position 762,306 of record NZ_CP142396.1, on the reverse strand, counting down.
GCAATATTGATGAATTTAAAGATGCCCCAACCAAACAAATAGAATTTGCAAAATTATTTTTGACAAAAACAATGATGGGAAAAAGGTATCTTAAAAAAATGGTAGAAGAAGGTTATGTTGAAGGTTGGGATGATCCGCGTATGCCAACAGTTGCTGGATATAGAAGAAGAGGTTATACACCTGAATCTATCAATAATTTTTGCGAGTCAATAGGAGTTTCAAAAGCACAAAGTGTTGTTGATATTGCTATGTTAGAATATGCTATTAGAGATGACTTAAGTCAGAAAGCTCCTCGTACAATGGCGGTGTTAGATCCAATTAAATTAATTATAACAAATTATCCAGAAGACAAAGTTGAATATGTTGAGGCAGGAAATAATCCTGATAATAAAGAAATGGGTTCAAGAATGATTCCTTTCTGTAGAGAGATATATATTGAAAGAGAAGATTTTATGGAAAATCCACCTAAAAAGTATTTCAGACTTTTCCCAGGAAATGAAGTTCGATTAAGAAATGCATATTTCGTAAAATGTGAAGACTTCATTAAAGATGATGATGGTAATGTAATTGAAGTACATTGTACTTATGACCCAGAAACAAAAAGTGGAACTGGTTTTACAGGAAGGAAAGTAAAAGGAACATTGCATTGGGTTTCTGCAAAACACTGTATTGATGCAGAAGTAAGACTTTATGATTATATGATGGAAGATGATAATTATGATAAATCAAACTTCCTTGAAAAACTTAATCAAAATTCAAAAATAGTATTAAAGAACTGTAAAGTTGAACCTTCTATCAAAGAACATAATATAGGTGAAAGATTTCAATTTTTAAGACATGGTTATTTTATAATAGATGAAGATACTACAAAAGACAATTTAATATTTAATCGTATAGTGTCATTGAAAAGCAGCTATAAAAAGTAACGTGTTTGACGAATACCACGGGACGCATACAATGCGTCCCCTACAGTCACATTAAAAAGGTGGTTAATTTGAATATAGATGATATAATTAAGAGTAGTTTAATAAAAGATAAATTTATATATGGGATTTTTACAACTCCTAGAAATAAATCACAAAATCCATATAAAAAAATAACTGTAAGACCTGTAATTATAAAAAGCCAAAATAAAATTCAATTTGAGAAATTTACAAAAACTCAAGTATTTCATGAAAATATGACAGTTGAAAGTGCAGCAGATGAGATAGTTAATTTAATAATTCAAGATTATCGTAATGCCAATATATTTACAGAAGATGCAGATTACTCTTTAATAGTAAGTAAAAAAGGGAGTATAAAAGTTATTGAAAAAGAAGCTACTAAAAAATTAGAGAATGAAAGTCATAATAAGAAAAAACAATATATTATTAATGAAAATGAACCTTGTGATTTCTTAATACTTTTAGGTGTTATGAATGAAAAGGGAAAAGTTTTAGCTAAAAAATATGATAAGTTTAAACAAATTAATAAATTTTTAGAAATTGTAGATGATTCATTAAAAGATAAAAAACTAAGAGATAACTTTATGATTATTGACTTTGGTTGCGGTAAGGCATATCTTACATTTGCGTTGTATCATTACTTTTATAATATTAAAAAAATAAAAGTTAAGATTATCGGGTTAGATTTAAAAGATGATGTTATAAAGTTTTGCAATGAATCTTCTAGAAAACTAAATTTTGAAAATTTAGAATTTATGTATGGTGATATACGTAATTTTGAATATAAATCAAAGGTTGATATGATAGTAACATTACATGCATGTGATACTGCTACAGATGCTGCTTTGGTAAAGGCAATTAAATGGAATACAGATGTTATTCTCTCTGTACCATGTTGTCAACATGAGTTTTACGATAAAATAAAAAACAATTCATTAGAGCCTATGTTGAAACATGGATTGATAAAAGAAAGATTATCCTCTCTTGTAACAGATTCTTTAAGGAGTATGTTTTTAGAAACAAAGGGATATAAGGTTCAGTTAATGGAGTTTATATCAATGGAGCATACACCTAAAAACATTCTAATAAGAGCTGTAAAAAGTAACAAAGTAAATCCAAATGTTCATATAGAGTATGATGAGTTTAAAAAAACTTGGAATTTATATGATATATTTATAGAAAACTATTGGAAAACAATAGGTGAGCAATAGAGAGTACCTTATTATGTTGTCGTTTTGAACATAGTGAAGAATCTAATTTTCTTTGATGGTGGTGTTATATATGATTAAAGAATTAAACTTTAATGAGCATGATAAAGAAGCCTTTGAATATATATTAGACAATATACCTGATTCCATAACAGTTATAAATACATATAATAAGGTTATTTTTTTTAATTCAACTGCAGAAAAGTATTATAAAGTTCAAAGAAAAGATATATTAGGTAAAGAAATAAAGGAGTTTTTTCCAAATGCTATTTTGCCTAAAGTTATTGAAAATGGAAAATCTTATTACGATATATATAACAGTCCTAGAGAAAATAGTTATATAGTTTTAAGTGCAATACCACTAAAAGATAAAAGAGGAAATATAATTGGTGCTCTTGCAAGGGATAGAGATATTACAGAAACAGTAAAATTAAGTGATTTATTAAATAAAACTCAATCTAGTCTACTACAATTAGAGAAAGAATTTACTAAAATATCTTTAACTGGAGAATCATATTTCGCAAAAATAATTAGTAATAATGCAAATTTTATACAGGTTATTAATTTATGTAAAAATATATCCAAAACGCCTCTAAACATATTATTAAGAGGTGAAAGTGGTACAGGAAAAGAATTGTTTGCAAAAGCAATTCATTATGAAAGTGGTCGGAAAGGAAAGTTTATTCCTATAAACTGTAGTGCAATACCAAAAGAACTATTCGAAAGTGAAATTTTTGGTTATGAACCAGGTGCTTTTACAGGTGCTAAAAATATTGCTAAGATTGGTAAATTTGAAGAAGCAGAAGGAGGCACATTATTTTTAGATGAAATAGGAGATATGCCTTTAGAACTTCAACCAAAACTTCTGAGAGTTTTAGAAGATGGGGAAGTAACTAGAATTGGTGGCAATAAATCAAAAAAAATAAATGTAAGAATCATTTCAGCTACAAATAAGGATATTAGAAAGTTAATAGAAGAAGAAAAATTCCGAAAAGATCTATATTATAGATTGGATGTATTTCAAGTTGATATTCCATCACTAAGGGAACGAAAGGGAGATATAGTTCTTCTCTCAAACAAATTTTTGCAGGAATTTTGTATGGAACAAGGTATTAATATAATTGAAATACCAACTGAAATACTTGATATTTTTTCAGCTTATTATTGGGAAGGCAATGTGAGGGAACTTAGAAATGTTATACAAAGATCTGTAATACTAGCTTTGCAAAATGGAAAGGATAAGATAGAAAAGGAATTCTTACCAATAAATATGAAAAAAATAGAAGTTGAAAAAATAAGCAAAGTTATTAATTTAAATGAGGTAGATAGAGCTGAAAATGGTCTTGATGAATATATAAGTGAAATTGAAAAACATATTATATTAAATACATTAAACGAATTAAATTTCAATAAATCAGAAGTAGCAAGAAAATTAAAAATTCCAAGAGCTACATTATATTACAAGATGGAAAAATACGGTATACCAATGTAGGGGACGCATTGTATGCGTACCGCGACCCAAAAATGTAACCCCAGACTGTAGGGGACGCATTGTATGCGTACCGCGACAAATGGTACCGTCTTAAAGAAAGGAAACATATGAGTGAAATAAAATTAGCTGCAATTTCTGCCTTTGGATTAGAGGCAATTGTTAAAAGAGAATTAAAAGAACTTGGTTTTGAAAATGTGAATACTGATAATGGGTGGATGTATTTTGATGCTGATATAAAAGATATACCAAAAGCAAATATACATTTAAGGTGTGCTGATAGAGTGATGTTGATAATGGGGCAGTTTGAAGCATTAAGTTTTGAAGAACTATTTAATAAAACTTATGAGTTACCTTGGGAGAAATGGATAACAAAAGATGGTAAATTTACAGTTAAGGGTAAATCTGTAAAATCAAAGTTATTTAGTGTACCTGATTGTCAGTCAATTGTAAAAAAGGCAGTATCAAAAAAACTTTGTGAAGAATTCGATGTAGATTGGATGCCTGAAACTGGAGCAGAATATACTATCTTAGTATCGATACATAAGGATATTGCAACTCTGTCAATTGATACTACTGGAGCAAGGGAAGGTCTTTTTAAAAGAGGATATAGAGAAAGGTCTACTGAAGCACCTTTAAAAGAAACTTTAGCTGCAGCACTTGTAAAGTTAAGTTTTTGGAATAAACATAGAATACTTTATGATCCGATGTGTGGTTCAGGAACAATTCCCATTGAGGCAGCTTTAATAGGTAGGAATATAGCTCCTGGATTGTTTAGAACTTTTGCTTCTCAAAATTGGCCAATAGTTAAGGATGAATACTGGAAAAACACTAAAATTGAAGCGAGAAAACAAATAGATTTGGATACTGATATTAAAATTTATGGTTCTGATGTTAGTGAAAAAGCAATTAAAATAGCTAAAGAAAATGCTATTGAAGCAGGCGTTGACGACTGTATTGAGTTTTTTGTAAAGGATGTTAATCATTTATCAAAACCTGAATATGAATATGGAGTTTTAATTACGAATCCTCCATATGGAGATAGAATAGGAGATATAGAAGATATAGAAAAAATTCACAAGAAACTTGGCCAATTATATGGAAATGATGATACTTGGTCTAAATATATTATTACAGCAGTAGGGTCATTTGAAAGAGATTTTGGGAAAAAAGCAGACAAAAAAAGGAAGCTTTTTAACGGAGCTGTAAAAGTTGAGTATTATCAATATTATGGAAAAAGACCATAAAGAATGAATTGTAAAATTTTAATTAAAATTAGTTGAAATATATAGGTTTTTATTGTAAACTGTAGTTAGTAGTATGCTTATAACTACATAGCAAATGCGGTGAGGCAGTAATATGAATGTTGAAGTAAGCGCAGGAGGCATTGTTTTTTTTAGAAACAATATCTTAATGTTGCGAAAGTTTAATGGAGATTGGGTACTGCCTAAGGGCAGAGTAGAAGAAAAAGAAACTCTTAAAGATGCTGCTATACGAGAGGTTTTTGAAGAAAGCAATTCTAAAGTTTTAGTAATTAAATACATAGGAAAAATTAATTATGAGTTTAACCGTACTTGTTTTCAAGACAATGTTAGGATTTATAAGGAAGTATATTGGTATTTAATGATGGCTAGAAGTATGAACTGTATTGCTCAAAAAAATGAAGGTTTTATTGAAGCAAGATTTCTCCCTTTTGATAGAACATTAAAAATCGCTAGATATGACGATGAAAGAAAAATAATCAAAAAAGCTGTAGAAGATATAAAAAATCATTGTTATAAATAAAGGAGAAGATATGACTTTTTCTTCAAAGATAAAAGATGAGTTATCAAGAAACGAAATTATAGATGTATGTTGTGCAAAAGCAGAAATTGCAGCATTAGTTAGAACAGCTGGTTATATAAATTTTAAGGGTTTAAAAAAACTAGAAATTGAGATGTCAACTGAAAATGCAGCAATTGCAAGACATATATTTAAACTTCTAAAATTCGCCTTTGACATTTCTACTGAAGTTAGTGTGAAAAGAACTAATAGACTTAAAAAGAAAAACAGTTATAATATAAGAATTGAGGAAGAACTTTCAAGGTCTTTTTTAAAGGATATTCAGCTTACAAAAGATGATGAATTAAACTTTATGAATTTTAATTACGGTGTTCCAAAAGATTTAGTTAAAAACGATTGCTGTAAAAGAGCTTATATAAGGGGTTCATTTATGGGGTGTGGCTCAATCAGTGATCCTGAAAAGTCATATCATGCAGAGTTAGTTAACAATAAAGAAGAGCACGGCAAAGGTTTATGTAAGCTTTTGAAAAAATATAATATTAATGGAAAAATGCTTAACAGAAAGAATTATTTTATTGTATATGTTAAAGAAAGCGAACAAATTAGCGATTTATTGAGTTTGATGGGAGCATATAATGCAGTGCTTGATTTTGAAAACATAAGGGCTGTTAAAGAAACAAGGAATCAAATTAATAGAGTGATAAATTGTGAAACTGCTAACTTAGATAAAATTGTAGATACATCTATGAGGCAAATTAATCATATAAAGATTTTAAAAAAACATAAAGTTATAGATAAACTTCCTGAAAACTTGAGGGAGTTAGCATACTTAAGGTTAAAGCATAGTAATGCAAGTTTAAAGGAGTTAGGACAAATGTTAAATTCACCCCTTGGTAAATCGGGTGTGAATCATAGATTAAGAAAGATAGAAGAAATAGCTGAAGAATTATTAGAGCAGGAGAAGAGAGGTGTAAAGGATGAGATCCCAAAAAGTAATTTTAAAAAATAAGATAGGTTTACATGCAAGACCAGCAGCCATATTTGTTAAAAAGGCTAGGAACTATGAAAGTGAGATTATTATAAAAAAAGATATTCAAGAAGCTAATGGTAAGAGTATTATAAGCATAATGGCTTTAGGTGCAATGAAGGGCGATGAGCTTGTAATTATTACAAAAGGTTCAGATGAAGATAAATGTATAACGGAATTGACTGCGTTATTAGAATCAATGGATGAGGAAGAATAAACAAATTATAGTATTAGTTATTAACTATTAACTATTTATGAAGAATCTATGGGACGCATTTAATGCGTTCTTTGGTATACTATTGTATATATACAAAATAAATGAATTAGGAGATTTAATGGATAATAAAGTATTAGCAAATGTAGATGGTAGAGACGTTAGAGAATCAGATTTAAGTGCACTAATGAGTAATTTAGGACAAAATGCAGCTTATTTTCAAGGTGAAGAAGGAAGAAAAAAATTAATTGATGAACTTGTCATGCATGAGTTAATATATTCTGAGGCTTTAGAAAATGAATTAGAAAAAGATGAAGAATTTATAGCTGTTATGAAAAATATGAAAAAATCTATGCTTCAACAATATGGTTTAAGAAAGATGTTTAATGATATCAATGTATCTGATGAAGAAGTTGAAGATTATTATAATAAAAACAAAAGTAAGTATAAAAAAACAGAAATGGTAAAGGCAAGTCATATATTAGTTGATACAGAAGAAAAGGCAAATAAAATATTAGAAGATATAAAAACTGGTTTATCCTTTGAAGAAGCTGCTAAGCAGAATTCAAGTTGTCCTTCAAAAGAAGTTGGCGGAGATTTAGGACAGTTTGGCCGTGGACAAATGGTTAAGGAATTTGAAGATGCTGCATTTGCTATGAAAAAGGGAGAAATAAGTGAACCTGTAAAAACAGAATTTGGATATCATATTATTAAATTGACAGATTATGTACCTGAAGGGGATTCAGAATTAAAGGATGTTTTTGAGGAAATAAAGAAAAACTATTTTTTAGAAAAACAAGAAAAAGTATATCAAGATAAAAAAGATGAATTGAAGGATAAATACAAAGTAGAAGTTTTTGAATAGTATAAAACATTAACATTGAATTGTAGGGTATGCATACAATGCGTCCCTACAGTTTTTTTGTTGCGATAATAAAAATGTTATGATAATATAAATTAATGATAGATAAAATTATGTAGATGTGGCAGAATTGTCATACGCGCACGGTTTAGGTCCGTGTGGCCAACTCGTGTATTAGGTATTTAATGAGGAGTGAATGATGAATTTAAAAATTTGGGTTGTTTTAATAGTTATGTTTTTTATAATAATAATCAGTATTCAATATACTCTAAATAAAATACTATTAACATTAAAGGAAATTAAAGCAATACTGCTTATAAAAAAGAATAATAAAGAATAATTTTTAGATTTTTCTTCATAATAATTATATGTAAAAATTTAATTACTATGGAGGAAAGAATGGCAGAAAAAAAGAAAAAAGCGCTTACGCCTGATGATTTGATGAAATTAGAAATAGCTAAAGAAATTGGTTTAATGGATAAAGTTGAAGAACTTGGGTGGGGAGGACTAACTGCAAAGGAAACTGGCAGGATAGGTGGTCTTATGACTGCTAAAAAAAAGAAAAAAAGGAAGAAATAATATGAATAACAATAGCTATAAAGAATTCTCACAAATATATGATTTGCTGATGAATGATATAGACTATGAAAAGTGGACATCCTTTATTATTGACAAATTAGGAATCAATAATAATAAAGTTTTAGAAGCAGCCTGTGGTACAGGTAGTATAACATCATTGATGGCAGAACATAATTTTAAGGTTACTGCCTTTGATTTGTCACAGGACATGCTTATGAGGGCATATGAAAAGTTGGGTAGAATTCCTAATGTAAAACTACTAAATCAAAATATGACAAATTTTAAAATAGATGATAAATTTAAAGGGGCAATTTGCTGTTGTGATGGAATAAATTATATTACTAGCGAAGAATTACTATTATTTTTTAATAGAATAAATGAACATTTAGATATTGGAAGTAAATTTATATTTGACATGAGTACAGAATATAAATATAAAACTATGTTTAATGATACATATGTATATGATGATAATGAAATATTTTATGTTTGGGAAAATATTTTTGATAATATCCTTTCTAAAGTTGACATAGAAATTAACTTTTTTGTGAAAGATAAATTACATAAATATGAAAGAATTACTGAAATACAGACTCAGTATATACACAGAACAGATGAAATAGTTAACATGTTAAATTATGCTGGATTTAGTGATGTAAAAATATTTGATGATTACAACGATAATATTGTAAATGATAAATCTTTGAGAGCAGTATTTTGTACAACTAAATAAGCAGGTGCACAAGTCAATAGCGTACTAAAACAATGGAAAGGGTTTATAGAAATGGAATATATGATAAGAGCAATAGATAAGAAAAAAACATTTAGAATGTTTATGGTTAGGTCAACTGAAACAGTAGAAACAGCTAGAAAATTTCATAATACAACTCCAACAGCATCTGCTGCATTAGGTAGAACTTTAACTGCAGGTCTTATGATGGGATATATGATGAAAGATGAAAAAGATAAATTAACAGTAAACATTAATGGTGGTGGACCAATTGGCAATATAATGGTTGTAGCTGACAATCAAGGGAATGTAAAAGGATATGCAGATAATCCTAATGTAAATTTAGAGTTAAAGGAAAATGGAAAACTTAATGTTGGTAAAGCCGTCGGTATAAATGGGAAGGTTACTGTTATTATGGATATAGGATTGAAGGATCCTTATGTTGGGAGTACAGATATTGTTACAGGTGAAATTGGCGACGATATTGCTATGTATTATTCTTTATCGGAGCAACAGAATTCAGCAGTAGCACTAGGTGTATTAGTAGATAGAGATTATAGTATTAAATCTTCTGGAGGATTTATAGTTCAACCACTTCCATTTATAGAAGAAGAGGATCTTAGTAAACTTGAAAATCTGCTAAATAATCTTAAGTCAGTATCTGATTACTTCGATAATGATAAAGATGTAGAAGAAATTGCGAAGGAACTTTTTCTTGATTTTGACCTAGAAATTACAGAGAAAATTCCAGTGAAATTTAACTGTGACTGTTCTGAAGATAGAATGGAAAGAGCATTAATATCGTTAGGCAAGGAAGAACTTAAAAATATAATTGAAGAAGATGAAAAAATAGAAACAGTATGTCACTTTTGCAATAAAAAATATTTATTTGAAGGTGATAATCTGAAAAATATATATACAAATCTTTATTAGCTTTTCTTAATATAAAAAATAAAGAAGTTTAAAACTTAAAATCTTAAGTTTTAAACTTTTTTATTTTAGTTATGACTTAAAGTAAGAATTTAAACAACTTAAACAACTAACTGATATTGTTTTTTAATGTAAAATGATTTATAATTATATATAAATTATTTATTCATTTTCTAATAGTTAAGTAAATATATTTGTTATAAGATATTTATTTGATAGTAAAATTAATATAATAGGAGGTTTATTGTGAAGTATTTGGCAAAGGACGAAAGCAAATGTATTCAATGTGGTTTATGTGAGGAAATTTGTTCTAAAACATATTTTAAGGAAAACAACAAGTCTAAATCATGCATACAAATAAGCAAGGATGTGAATTCAAATATTAATGTATGCAATCAATGTGGTATATGTATTGAACATTGCCCTGTTCAAGCAATAACTAGAGACAAGCTCGGAATAGTAAGAATTAATAAAAAAGTATGTGTGGGTTGCTTTATGTGTGTGGGTTTTTGCCCAGAAGAAGCAATGAGACAACATGATGAATATATTGAACCTTTCAAATGTATTGCATGTGGATTATGTGCAAAAGAATGTCCTACAGGAGCTATTTATATAACTGAAAAAGAAGCAACATTAAATTATTAATTGAAAGGGGAAAAAATATGGATATTGATAAATTAAAAGAAGGAAGAAAGCTTTTAAAAGAATATAAATATGATGTAAAAAAGGTAGATAAAGGCTATACTTATAGAACTCTTTATGTTAACGTTTCGGATAATAAAATAGAGTCAAAAGAAATTCCTCAAGAAGTTAAGGACAAGTTTATAGGTGGTAAAGGATTTGGACTATGGTATTTGTGGAAGGCTACTACATCAGCGACAAAATGGAATGACCCTGAAAACGAAATCATAATATCAGGAGGCCCAGCATGTGGCATAACTCAATACCCTGGTTCTGGGAAATCATTAGTTTGTAGTATTTCACCTATGACTGATATTCCAATTGATAGTAATGTTGGAGGATATTTTGGACCTTTGTTGAAATTTTCAGGATGGGATGCTTTAGAAATTCAAGGTAAAGCAGATAAAGACATAATAGTATTTATTGATGGAGATAAGGGAATAGTAAGAATTGAAGAAGCTCCATTAGAGGCAATTGATTCTCATGTAATAGGAGAACAATTGACAGAAATGTATGCAGAATCAGAAGCTGATAAAAGAAATATATCTGTTGTATCAGCAGGAACAGGATCTGAACATACAAAAATGGGTGTATTAAACTTTTCATTTTATGATTTAAGAAGAAAAGTTGCTAGATTTAAACAAGCAGGCAGAGGTGGGTTAGGAACAATATTTAGAGATAAAAAAATTAAGGCATTAATAGTTAAATATAGTAATGTAAAGGGTGATTCAAATAATCCTGTAGATAGATCTATAATAAATAAAGCAGGAATAAAGATGCACAAGGAAGTAAGTAACTTAGATGATACACAAAATCAAATGAGAAAAATAGGAACTGCATATTCTGTTGAAATAATGAGTGAATATGATTTGTTACCAGTTATGAATTATCAATACGGTGGGCATCAAGATGCTAATAAGATTGGTCCAAATACTTTTATTAATTGTTATTTAACTCAAGGTTTAGAGGATGGTTGTTGGTATGGTTGTTCAATGGCTTGTGCCAAGACTGCAGATAACTTTGAATTAAAGACTGGACCATATAAGGGACAAAAAGTTACTGTAGATGGACCAGAATATGAAACAATTGCAGGCGTAGGTTCTAATTGTGGTATATTTGATCCAAAAGCTGTTTTAGAAATAAATTTCTATTGTGATACATATGGTATAGATACAATTTCCTTTGGTACATCAACAGCATTTGTTATGGAATGTTATGAAAGAGGATTAATTAATAACGAAATAACAGGTGGGTTAGAACTTAATTTTGGGAATTCAGAAGCTTCATTAGAGTTGCTACACCAAATGTCTAAAGGTGAAGGTTTTGGAACTATAGTAGGTCAAGGTATTCATAGAATGAAAAAGATTTTTGCAGAAAAATATGGAGCTGATTCAAATTTCTTGTTTGATATAGGAATGGAGCAAAAAGGATTAGAATATTCAGAATATGGTTGTAAGGAATCATTAGCACAACAAGGCGGTTTTGGTCTTACAAACAAGGGACCACAACATGATGAAGCATGGTTAATATTTATGGATATGGTAAATAATCAAATACCAACATTTGAAGATAAGGCTGAAGCCCTCTATTATTATCCAATGTTTAGAACATGGTTTGGTTTATATGGCTTCTGTAAACTACCTTGGAATGACATTGTTCCAGCAGATAATAAATATACTTCAGAACCTGCAAAAATTCCAGAACATGTTCAAAATTATTTAGATGTTGTAAAAGGTGTTACAGGTAGAACTATTGGAGTAAATGATATGATTAAAGAATCCGAAAGAGTTTATAACTTCCAGAAAATATTTAATATTAGAATGGGTAAAGGTTTAAGAGTAAACGATAAGGTTCCATATCGTTCAATGGGGCCTGTTACAAAAGAAGAATATGAATCAAGACAGGAAAGATATGATAATCAGTTAAAAGAATTATTGAATTATAATACAGAAGGTAAAACTACTGAAGAAAAGATGGCTGTATTGAGAAAACATAGAGAAAGTCAATATGAAAAATTACAAGATGCAGTTTATAAAAGAAGAGGCTGGAATTCAAATGCTGTGCCTAAGATAGAACATTTAAAAGAATTAGGGATCGACATGCCAGAACTGATTGAAGTAATAAAAGACCTACAATAAAATGTAGGGGGCGCGCATATGGCAAACTGTGATTCATATGTAGGGGTCGCATTGCATGCGACCCGAAAGACATACCTAATACTAGGGGTGATTAATATAATCAAACTAAACAATAGAGACTTCCCATGGGAAGAAGGTTTAACTATAGAAGAAATTATGAAAAGGAAAAAATTTATCTTCCCTAAAATAATAGTTAAAGTGAATGGTAAACACATTGAAAAAGAAGATTACGCTACCACTATAGTAAATGATGGAGATGATATCAAAATGATCCATCTACTAGCCGGTGGATAAGGTAATTGATAATGTAGAATTGATTTAAAAAGGGCGATATAGTTTATAAATGCACATAAAATGTATCGTCTTTTTATATGTCTTAATTATATAAATAAAGGATTTTTCTATATTTATCTAAAAGAAGTGTAGAATGAAAACGTATATTATGATATAATGCTTAGAAAACTTATTAACAATTACTAATTTTTTTCTTCAAAGGGGACAATTTTATGAATAAGTTGGAAATTAAGTATTTTGGTATTCCACATATAAAATTGAATAACGAAATCATACATCTTCCTTATGCAAAAGCAGAAAATATAGTTTATATATTAGCTCATGATAAAAGCATAACAAGAGATAAATTATGTTCATTGTTATGGGGAAATGTGAATGATAAAGTTGCGAAGAAAAGTTTGCGTAATGCAGTTTATATAATAAGAAAAAATCTATATGAAGAATTTATATTGTCACCAAAAAGATTTTTGCTAGAAATTGACTGTAACTGTAAAATTATTACAGATACTGATTTAATATATAATTTAGATGTACAAAAAAATTTAAGTGAATATCAAATAAATAATTTTATTGATATATATGTTGGGGATTTTTTAGAAGGTATTGACAATAAATTAACTGTAGAGTTAGACGAATGGCTAAAATTACAGAGAAGTAAATATAGAAATTTATATTTAGAAAAGTTCAATGAAATAATTACTTTTTTAATGAATGAAAAAGAATATGATTTGGCTGAAATATGTTGTAAAAAATATATTGAATTAGATGAATTTGATGAAAAAATGTATAGAAATCTTATTACCATTTATAAAAGTCAAAAAAAATTAAGCGATTCTATTAAGGTATATAAGAAATTAGAAAATGTGTTAAGAGAAAATTTGTCTATAGAACCTTCAATAGAAACAAGGAAAATGTTTGAAGACATTTCTAAAGGGCAAATTTCTACAAACACTACAAATGAATTAGCGTATTATGGACGAGAAAAGGAATTAGAATTATTAAATGGTAACATTGTAAACTTTATTAGTAATAAAGCATTCAAATCTTATATAATTTTTGGTGAAGCAGGTATCGGAAAAACAAGGTTACTTGATAAAGTTATAGAAAATTTCGAAAGAGAATTAATAATAATAAGAATAACATGTTATGAGGCAGAATCTCAATTTATGTTTAAATTATGGGATGAAATTTTCGAAAAAATATCGTACATAATAAAAGAGAAGAAAATAAGTATACCAATTGATTTAATAAAAACTATTAGTAAAACTTTTCCTACTTTAAACATAGATATGGATAATTTTGAACATTATAACAGGGATATAGGTAACAGTTATTTTATTGAAAATTACATAGGTAAATTATTTTTATTAATAAGTAAAGTTCAAAAAATTGTATTTGTAATAGATGATTTGAATTGGGCGGATAAAAATAGTTTAGATTTATTATGTAAAGTTATATTTTCAAATAGATATAATACTATGATTATGGCTTCTTGCAGAGATGAATATAGCGAATTTATTGAAAAATTTTATTTTAGTTTGTGCCCACAGAATTACATCAATAATATAGAATTAAGCAGATTTAATAATATAGAAACTAAAAATCTAGTTAAGACGATTATGCCTGAATATACTGAATTCAGCCATATTATATTTAAAGAAAGCGAAGGAAATCCTTTATTTATAACAGAAATGGTAAACAGTCTTAAACAAGGTGTGAATATTAGCAGTATAACCGATAAAATGGCAACTTTAATAAGCGGAAGAATTGTAAAGCTTAGTTCAAATGGAAGAAAATTATTAGGAATTTGTTCCATGTTTTATGAGGTCTTTGATGTAAAAATGTTATCAAAAATTACTAATATTGAAAAATTAGAACTTATTGAATTAATAGAAGAACTTATAACTAAGAATATATTAAAAGAAATGAAATGTTCTAGTTCAAAGTGCGGGTTAATGTTTACACATCAAAAAATAAGAGAATATGTATATAATACAGTATCTAAATCTAAACGTATAGTATTACATGAAATGATAGGTAAGTATTATGAATTAAAACTTAATAATACTAATATTGATAGAATTTATTATCCAAATCTTATTTATCATTTTGGCAGATCTGATAATAAATATAAGGTCTTTAAATACGAAGTTATAAATATGCAGGTGATTTTTGATGTGAGTCATGAAATATTTCCTATATTAGAAGATAAAAGATATTCAGGGGTATTTGAATATTATACTGATGAGAAATTGTTAGAAGAAAAGTTTGTAAAACTAAAGGATATTTATGATGAACTAGAATTTGAGAAAAAAGATGAAATATATTTACTGCAAATTATATATTTACATTTATATGGAAGATTTCATAAAGATATAGGGAATCCAGTTAAGGGGTTGGATGCAATAAATAAAATGATTGATTTATCTTCTAAAACAGGACATTATATTTATTCTTATGAAGGTTACATATTACTTATACAATATGCTATTAATACTAATAATTTACTATATATGAAAGATTATATTAAGGAAGCTGAAAAATTATCTCAACTGTTAAATGATATAAGAAAGAATTCTATAGTATTAAGATATAAAGGATATTACAATATACTCAAACATAATTATGAAAAAGGTGAAGAATATATATTTAAAGCTATTGAAATATTTCAATCTTTACAGGATAAAGACAAATATATATTAAATATTGCAGCATCATATTTTTATATAGGCGAAAGTAAGAGAATGCAGAATGATTATATCGAAGCAATCAAATATTATAATAAAGCTTTTGAATTTTGTAATGAAGATAAGGATTTTCCTGCAATTGCAGTTATTTTTTCTAAAATAGGTTATTCAAAGTATATGATTGAAGTTTATGATGAAGCACAATTTTATTTATTAAAATCATTAAAAGCATACAATAAAACTATATTTGCTTGGGGAAGAGCTGAAGTTTATTATTTACTAGCATTAATTTATAATAAAAAGGGTATGAAAGAAAAGTCAAAAAATTACATAAAAGGGGCGATGTTATTTTGTGATAAATATCATAATAATGATATAAATACGAAAGCTGAGGAGTTTCTTGAAAGTATTTAAAAGTAATCTTTCGATTTGTATTATCTTTATTGTTATGATTCTGAAGGCATATTTTAAAAAATCTCATCTTTTTAATGTTTTTTAATGATAATAAAAAAGTCAAAATTATATTTTGACTTTTTTTTGACTCAAAAGGTATATCGTATTATTAATATTAAGTGTACTGGAGGAATCATGGAATTAAAATTAAAAGTAAACTATAAAAATGTGAAAATAAATATAGATCCAACAAAGAGATTAATAGATTTTTTGAGAGAAGATTTAAATTTGACGGGAGTAAAAGAGGGGTGCTCTGAAGGAGAATGTGGAGCATGCACTATAATACTAAATGAAGAAGCCGTAACTTCTTGCACAATACTTGCTGGGCAAGTGGATGGATGTGAAATTATAACAATAGAGGGTTTAGAACAAAGTGGTGAACTTGATGTAATACAAAAATCATTTATAGAAAATGGAGCTATCCAATGCGGTTTTTGTACTCCAGGTATGATTTTATCATGTAAAGCTCTTTTATTAAAAAATCCTAATCCTACAGAAGATGAAATTAAAAGAGCTATTGAAGGAAATCTTTGTAGGTGTACAGGATATAACAAAATTGTGAAAGCAGTAAAAGACATTACTGTAAAAGAGGTGTAGCATATGAAAAACTTTGTATCTCCAAAAACAATTGAAGAATTATGTGAAGCTTTAAAGCAAAAAGATAACAATACATTTGTAATTAGTGGGGGGACTGATTTAATCATTCACTTTAATAAAAAAGAAATTTACGATTATAACATAATTGATATAACAAAATTAGAGGAATTTAAAAAAATAAATGAAACAGAGAATGAGATAACAATAGGGTCCTGTGTAACAATGACACAATTGGAAAATAGCCTTTTAATTAATAAATATATACCTGCGCTAGTTGATTCTGCTTATAACTTAGGTTCTCAACAAATAAGAAATAGAGCTACAATAGGAGGAAACGTTGCGAATGCATCGCAAAGTGGAGATACTTTACCTGTGCTGTTTTCTTACGATGCAAACATTGAAATAATTAATTCTACTGGTAAAAGAAGAATTGATAAAATTGAAAACGTAGTCGAGGGATTAGAAAAGAACAATTTAGATTCCGATGAAGTAATAACTAAAATAATAATAAAAAAATCCTCTTCTAAATCTGCCTTTTCAAAAGTTGGGTCAAGGAAGGCAGTTACTATATCAAAAATTAATTGTTGCGCTAAAATTAATATCAGTGAAGACTTAATCATATATAAAGCAAATATATATCTTGGGGCTGTAGGACCTAAACCGATTAAAGCAAAACTCATTGAGGAAAAATTATTATATAAAAATATTAAAAATATTAATCATGAAGATTTACATGAAGCAGTTTATATGCAAATAGAGAATGCTATACCAAATAGAAGTTCAAAACATTATAAAAAGATAGCAGCAGAAGGATTAATAGAGGATATATTGAATAAATTAAGGAGATAAATATGGAACAATTAAAATATGTAGGTAAAAGTGTTATTAGGGAAGATTCATATGATAAAGCTACCGGTAAAACAAAATTTATATGTGATATGAAAAGACATAACATGCTTTATGCAAAATTAGTTTTAAGCAAAAAACCTCATGCTGAAATAGAAGTTGATAAAAGCGAAGCTATAAAAGTTGAAGGTATTGAAGCAATATATACATATGATGATGTTCCACATGTTTTATATAATTCACATGAATGGTATGCTGGTGCAAAGGAATTTCAAGATGAGTACTTATTGTGTAATAAAGCAAGATTTGTAGGAGATAGAATAGCATTAGTAGTAGGAACAAGCAAAAAAGCTGTACAAAAAGCTATATCTAAACTAAGTATTGCTTATATAGAGCTTGATAGTGTAATAGGAATAAATCAAGCAAAACAAAATGCAGCAACTGTTAATGGAAATACAAATTTAGCTTTTGCAAAAAAAATAAATTGCGGAAATTATGAAGAAAAATTTAAAGATGCAGATTTTATTATAAGAGATACAGGGAAAACGCCGAAAATACATCATTCTGCAATAGAACCACACATATGTCTAAGTGAATTAGATGAACAGGGAAGTTTGGTTGTTTGGAGTCCATGCCAAACAGCTTTTCAAATACAATACCATGTAGCTAGTGTATTAAATATTCCTTTTAATAGAGTGAGAGTTATAAAGGCTGCTATGGGAGGTTCTTTTGGAGGGAAAGGGCATACTGTATTGGAACCAATATGTGCATTTGCAGCATATAAACTCAATCGACCAGTAATGCTTTATATGGATAGAAAAGATGCTATATTAGGAACAAGAAGTAGGAATGCAACTGAAATAAGTGTTGAAACAGCTATAAAAGCAGATGGTAAAATTTTAGGTAGAAAGATAGTTGTAGATATTGATGGTGGAGCGTATTACACTAATTCAAGTGCTATTGCAATGGCTTTGGGCAAAAAACTATTTAGATTATATGACATTCAAGATCAGTATTATGAAGGAAATACGTACTATACAAACACAATACCTGGAGGTCCATGCAGAGGATATGGTTCACCTCAAGCTCATGCAATAACAGAGATAAATATCGATAATGTTGCAAAAAAAATAGGAATGGACCCTTGTGATTTTAGACTTAAAAATCTTGTAAAAGAAGGAGCAAAGGATCCTACTGGTGGAACTGAAATCGGAAATACAAAAATCATCGAATGCGTTATAAATGGAATGAAAAAATTTGATTGGAAAAACAAGCGTCAAAATATTAAAAATAAAAATACCCATAGATATGCTTATGGAGTAGGAATGGCTTGTGGAGCTCATGGAAATGGATACAAAGGTGCTCATCCTGATTTTACAAATGTAGATATGAGTATATTTTCAGATGGTAGCGTACTAGTAAAGATAGGTATACATGAGCAAGGATGCGGTACCGTAACAACAATGCAGCAAATAGCCTCAGAATCTCTTGACATAAATATGGATAAAGTTAGAGTTTTAGAAGTTGATACTATTACATCTCCTTATGATTCTGCTGGAACTCAAGCAAGTAGAGTAACTTTTGTATGTGGTGGTGCTGTTAAATCAGCTGGCGAAAAACTTAAGAAAAAACTTATAGATTCATTTTGTAAGCTCAAAAATTGCAGAAAAGAAAATGTGATAGCTACAAATGGAATTATTTATGAAAAGAATTCAGAAGAAAAATACACTTATGGAGAAATTGCAATTGAATTGGAATTAAAATATCATGAATCGCTATCAGTATTTGAAAGATATGAATCTCCTGCGAATCCTGGAACTTACTCCGCAAGCTTTGCAGAAGTAAAGGTAGATAAATATACTGGCCAAGTTGAAATAATAGATTTATTAGCAGTACATGATATTGGAAAATCAATAAATCCTTTATTAGTGGAAGGTCAAATACAAGGAGGAGCTCAATTTAGTTTAGGTATGGCTCTTTTAGAAGAAATTAAAATTGATGAAAAGGGTTATGTTAAATCAACTAATTTTTCTAAATACCATATGATAAATGCACCTCAAATGCCAGAAGTAAGAGTGATGACTATTGAAGGAAATGAACCTTTTGGACCTTATGGGGCTAAAAGTGTAGGTGAAATAGCAGCAGTTGCACCAGGTCCAGCAGTCTTAAATGCAATTAATTTTGCACTTGATACTAACATAACTACATATCCTGCAACACCAGAAGTAATTATAAGAAATGTTTCTAGGTGAATAAATACAGATAGAGAGGATTTTAAATGGAAAAATTAATTTTAAACGGTATAGACTTATGCCTTGATGATGTATATGATGTTGCATATAATAACAGGCAAGTTGAAATTGATGAAAAAGCATTAGAAAAAGCCAAAAAGGCCAGACAAATACTTTTTGATTTAGCAGCTAAGGGAGAAGCTGTGTATGGTTTAAACAGAGGCGTTGGCTGGAATAAGGATAAGGAGTTTGATGTAGATTTTTTTGAAACATATAACAGAAATCTTTTAAACAGTCATAGTCTAGGAGTAGAACCATATAGTACAGATGAAGAAGTTCGAGCTATGATGTTAATAAGATTAAACACAGCATTATGTGGTTCATCAGGTGTTTCAATAGAAATCTTAGAACATTATAAAGACTTCTTAAATAAAGGTATACATCCTAGGGTACCAAGAAGAGGGTCTATTGGTGAAGGTGATATTACAACTATGTCTCATATAGGCTTATCAATAATAGGTGAGGGAGAAGTAAGTTATAAAGGAAAAATAATAAATTCAAAGGATGCTATGTTAATAGAAGGGATGTATCCAGCTGTATTAGGGCCTAAAGATGGATTAAGTATAGTTTCTTCAAATGCTCAGAGTGAAGCTTTTATAGGGATGCTTGTTAAAGAAACAGAAGAATTGGTAGAAATGTCAAATATCATCTATTGTTTAGGTATGGAGGGTCTTAATGGTGTTGTACAATCTTTAGATGAGAGTGTAAATAATCTTAGAAAGTTAAAAGGACAAATTAAGTGTGCAAAAAAATGCAGGGAATATTTAACGGGTAGTTATTTATATGAACCTCATAAAGATAGAGCATTACAAGATTCATTAAGCTTTAGGTGTTCGTTTGCTGTTAATGGAGCAGTTTATGATGCATTAGATTATATTAAAGAAAAATTAGCTGTTTTAATTAATGTTACTGATGACAATCCATGTATAGTAGCTGATGAAAAAAGAGTATCTGTAAGTGCAAACTTTGAAATAACATCCTTAGTACTAGGTGTTGAAATGTTAGGAATTGCCTTATGTCATCTATCAAAATTATCATGTAATAGGATGATCAAATTATCTGATCCTTCATTCACGAAACTTACGAGGTTTTTAACTCCAAATGAAGCAAAAACAATTGCATATGGAACTATTCAAAAACCATTTGCATATTTAGATGCTGAAAATAGGATGTTAGCAAATCCATCATCTATAGACCAATATTCATTAGCAGGCAATATAGAAGATCATGCTAGTAATGCTCCTTTGGCAGCTGATAAGGTGAGGAAAATAATTGATAATATAAGATATATTTTAGGTATAGAAGCCATTCATGCCGCTCAAGCTGTTGATTTGAGAGGAAATATTAGAATGGGAAAGGTTACAAAAGAGGCATATAGGATAATTAGAAACGATATACCTTTTTTGGACGAGGATAGAAATTTAAGTATAGATATTAAAAAAGCATATGAAATAATTAAGTCAAAAAAACTATTGTTTTAATAATGGAGAATTAATAATATAGCAAAATGAAAACGATATTATTTGACTATTTTTTGACGATTATAAATTATAATTATTTTGAATTTATTAAATAATAGTACAAGGAGGATTTAAATGAACAGTAAAGCTAAAAGTCTAGAGAAGGTGGACGTTAGAAAGATAGTTTTTATCCCTATGGTAATTATATATGCAGCCATAATAGTTCTAGGAATTGTGTCACCTGCATCATTTGCTTCAGCAGAAAGTGCAATAGTTAATTTTGCTGGAGAGTGGTTTGGATGGCTATACGATTTAGTTGCTTTATCAATGATGGCTATATGTATTTGGATGATGTTTTCAAAGAAATATGGCAACATTAAATTAGGTGGAAAAGATGCAAAACCTATAATGAGTAAATGGAGTTGGTTTGTTATATCTTTATGTGGCGGTATTGCAACTGGTATTGTTTTTTGGGGTATTGCAGAACCTTTAACACATTTAATGTCTCCAATCCCTGGTTTTGGATATGACCCAATGAGTAAAGAAGGTGCATTATATTCATTAAGTACATGCTATTTACACTGGGGACCAGCATTATATGCATTTTATTGTGTAGCAGGTATAGGTATAGGATATGCTGTTTATAATATGAAACTTCCATATCGTGTATCATCAAGTCTTTATCCTGTACTAGGAAAGAGAGTAAATGGTGTAGCAGGTGATATTGTTGATATTCTTTGTCTGTTTGGTTTAGCTGGAGGTGTTTCTGCATCATTAGGAGTTGCATCTATGCAATTAGGAAGTGGAATGAATTTACTATTTGGAATAGAACCAACAACAATAGTATGGGGAGTAATATTACTTACAATAGTAGTTACATTTATTATATCCAGTTATACAGGTATCAATAGGGGAGTAAAATTTTTATCAGATAAAAATGCTAAAATATACATAGGATTGATGATTTTCATATTGATATTCGGTAATACTAAGTACATACTTAATATGTTAACAGAGTCTTTTGGGTTTCATTTGGATAACTATTTTACACAATCGACATATTTAGGGACATTCGAAGGAGATAAATGGCCTATATGGTGGACAATTAACTATTGGAGCTTTATGATAGCTTATACACCTCTTATAGGAATGTTCTTAGCTAAAATAGCAGTTGGAAGAACATTAAAGGAGTTTACTTTATATAACTTCTTATTGCCAGGAATATTTGGTATAATTTGGTTCGGGGTTTTTGGTTCAGAATCAATATTCTTGGAAATGAATGGTGGCGGAATATGGGAACAAATTCAATCAGGAGGTTTAGAAGTATCTGTATTTGCATTCTTTGAGAATTTTCCATTAAGTAAATTTTTAAGCGCTTTATTTATGATAACAGCATTTTTATCAGTAGTAACATTAGCAGACTCGATGACCACTACGGTTTCTTCACTTTCCATAAATTCTAATAAGAGTTCTTCTGAAGAACCACCTAAAAAAATTAAAATGTTTTGGGGTTTAGTAATGTCATCTTTAGCTTTTGTTAACATAGCGACTGCAGGAACAGTGGGAGAAGTAAGTGGTATAGATGCAACTAAACAATTGGCAATAGTTAGTGCCTTTCCATTATTGTTTGTAGTAGCATTAATGGTATTTTGTACAATAAAAATGTTAATTAAATCTAAGGAATACGATGTAGTTGATAATCCAGATATAGCAATTGTAGATAAAGATTTAATTGTAGAAGATTAAATATTACAAAAAGTATTTTGTCAGTAGTCTAAGAATGATATAATATTTATATTATATCATTCTTTTTAATGAGGAGATTATCATGAATCCATTTATTCCACTTAAAACACCACGTTTTGTAGTTATAGATTATAGAGCAAATAATGAAATTTTGAAATATTTAAGAAAATTTAATATTGAACCAATTAAAACTATCAAGTGCAGTGATTTACAGGGTCCTGTAGATGGACATCCTGACATGGTAATGCATCCTATTGACGATAAACACATTGTAGTCGCTCCAAATGTTTATGAGTATTACTATAAAGTTTTTAATGACAAAGGAATAAAAGTAATTAAAGGTGGAAAAACTCTATGTAGAAACTATCCCGAAGATATAGCATATAATGTAGCAAGAATAGGGAGATATGCTGTGCACAATACAAGGCATACAGACCAGGTTTTAAAGTATTATTTGGAAGAAGCAGACGTAGAATTTATTCATGTTAATCAAGGATATTCTAAATGCTCTATAGCAACTATAAGTAATAACAAGGCTATAACATCAGATTCCTCTATACATGATAAACTCATATCATATAATATAAATTGTATGTTTATAAATCCTAAAATTGTTCAATTGAATGGATATAATCATGGATTTATTGGTGGCTGTACAGGTTTAATAAATGAAAAAATTTTTCTTTCAACGGGTGTAATTAATGATTATATTATTTTAAACTCATTGAAGAAATTTATACAGTCCTCAGGATATATATATGAAGAAGCTTCAAGACAACAAATAATAGACTTAGGAACATTAATACCAATAATGTAACCTCCCTGACAGAGAGGAGTGACTGTGTGGAGCTTTTATCAATAGAGTTAAATCAAAATGAAAATCATGAAATTATTAACAATATTAAAATTATCACAAATATAGATGAAAGTGATATTAACATAGAATTATCTTCTGTAAGTGAAGACGATATAAAATTAAGATATTTTACAAAGGACAAAATTAACAAAAAGGAATATTTAGAAAAGATAATTGGAAAAATAACAAAATTATTAATAGAATATACTAAACATGAAAGTATTAATTACCTTAAAGAAAGTTATTTCTATTTTGATGAAGAAGAATTTGGCTCAATAATTGAGGCTATTGAAGAAGAAATAGATAACGACATAAAAATTCAACTAATTATAAAAAATAAATTTAAAGAAGTATTAGAAAAATCTAATACTATTAATTTAGATGGATTTATTAAGTTTAGACTAAAGTTTATTAAGTTATATGTTGCTCAGGTAGTTGAAAAATGTATAGATAGTTATTTAATGAAAAAAGAATATCTTGATTTTATAAGTATTATAAGGTTAATATCAGAGTCTGATGAAAAAGAGTATGATATTGTAAATATATTATATAATAATAATAAATTACAAGTTTATGATAATAATATGAAGAAACTTAACTATATAACCAATGTGGAAATAGCACAAGAGCTAGATAAACGAATTGTTAATTATGATGAATCAGTAATTAATATTTTATTAAATATATCACCAAAGAAAATTATTCTTCATATTAGTAAAATAGATAAAGATGATAAAATGTCTCAAAGTACTATTGAAGTAATTAAACGTATTTTTGAAGGTAAATATGAAGTATGTAACGGCTGTCAATATTGTGATATTTGAACATTGTAGGGGATGCATTTTATGCATACCGCGGGACGCATGAAATGCGTCCCCTACATGTTAAAGATTACTCTAAGGTTCTTGCAATAAAGTATATTTATAATTGGGAATAATGAAAAAAGGGGATGAATACATATGTCATTTTTAGTGTTGGCTACTTTAATAACAATTACAGTAGCTACAACAGTTCACTTATTGAATTTAAAAGAAGCAGAAGCAAATAATGAATTAAATTAATAAAAAAGGTATGCATTTTATGCATACCGTAGACGGGACGCAAAATGCGTCCCATACATTTATTTGTCTGCTTTTATTTCCGTCCATCTATTGCTGTACAAGTCAATAAATTCTTTAGGATCTCTGAACATTTCCATTTGTTCTATTTTTTCTTCAGGAATGTTGAAAGCACTGTTATTTATAAGTTCTTCATCAACTTCAGTAATTGCTTCAGTATGGACTGTTGAATACCAAACTTCATCTATATTTCTCAATGTCGCTTCTTTTGAGCAAAGGAAGTTGATAAATTCTTCCGCCATTGGTTGATTTTTTGAAGTTGATGGTACAAACATTGCATCTATCCAAATATTACTACCTTCCTTAGGAATTATGAAATCAAGATTTTCATTTTCAGACATTGCAGAAACAGCTTCACCTGACCAAACAAGAGCCATATCTGCTTCTTCATTTATCATTAAATCAGGAGCTCCATCAGTAATATACGCCATAACATGAGGCTTTTGTTCAAGCAAAAGTTCTTTAGCTTCATTTAATTCTTGTTCATTAACCGTATTTAATGAATATCCCAAAAGTTTAAGTGCTGCTGCAAAAGCATCTCTTTGAGAATCCATCATTATAATTCTCTGAGAATTATTTTCATCCCATAATATTTCCCAACTTTCAGAAGATACATCTACTGTTTCCTTATTGTACAATATACCTAAAGTACCCCAAAAATAAGGAACTGCATATTCATTATTTGGATCATAAGGTTGATTCTTGAACTTGTCATCTATATATTGATAGTTAGGAATGTTCTCTAAATTTAGTTTATTAACCATACCTTCATTAATCATTCTTTCAATCATATATTCACTTGAAATTATTAGATCATAATTTGAAGCTCCAGCTTTAGCTTTAATATACATCTCTTCAGGTGTAGAATAGGTATCATATTTAACAGTAACATCATTTGCATCTTCAAATTCTGTAATCAGAGTTTTATCAATATAAATATCATAATTTAAAACATTTAAAACTTCTTTTTCTTTGGAACTGCAACCCGTTATTGTAACTATTATCAGTGTTAAAGTTGTTAATATTAAGCTTAATTTTTTCTTCATTATTTAAAAACCTCTTTTCTTTTTAATATATTAGATTTCTCTTTTATAGCTCCATTTGACCTTTTATTTATTAATAACATCAATAACAATACAACTGTAAGCATTATTGTAGATAATGCATTAATTGTAGGACGAACACCTCTTCTTGCCATAGAATATATAACGATTGAAAGATTAGTCACTCCTTCTCCTTTAGTAAAATAGCTTATGATAAAATCATCGATTGATAATGTGAAAGCCATTAAAAACCCTGTTACAATTCCTGGCTTTATTTCTGGTATTATAACTTTTCTTAAGGCATACATAGGTGTAGCTCCTAAATCCATAGCTGCTTCGGTCATGTTTACATCTAACTGTTTAAGCTTTGGTAGAATTGATAAGATTACATAAGGAATACTAAATACAATATGTGATATAAGCATGGTATTGAATCCAAAATCTATATTAAATGAAATATATAATATCATCAAGGAAATCCCAGTAACTATATCTGGATTAACAACAGGAAGATAATTAATGTTTAATATCATTGATTTCTTTTTGCCCTTCATACTGTTAATTCCAATTGCTGCAATTGTTCCTAAAATAGTTGAAATAATAGCAGAAATAATAGCAATAGATATAGTATAATATACTGCCATTTGTATATCTCTATCCTTAAATAACTCTACGTACCATTTTAGTGAAAATCCTGTCCAATTACCTCTTGACTTAGATTCATTGAAGGAAAAGATAGCTAAAACAATTATTGGCGCATATAGAAATATAAAAATAAATCCCATATATATTTTAGATAAATATTTTTTTACCATAGTCTAGCTCCTCCTTCTTTATCAACATCAAATTTGTTCATTATAGACATAGAAATTAATATAATAATCATCATAATTATTGATATTGCAGAACCAAAATTCCAATCGCCATTTAATATAAACAATTTTTCTATTAAATTACCAATCATCATACTCTTATTACCGCCAAGTAGTTGAGGAATTATAAAGGTGCTTACTGCTGGCATAAATACCATTACAATTCCAGAAATAACACCAGGCATACTAAGAGGTAGAATGATTTTCTTAAATATTGTTGCTTTATTAGCACCTAAATCGTCTGCAGCTTCAATAAGTCCTGTATCCATTTTAGTCAAGGCTGTATAAATAGGAAGTATCATAAATGGAAGGAAGTTATACACCATTCCCATTACTGTAGCTCCTTTTGTATAAAGAAGATTAATTTTTGAAAAACCAATAAGTTCTAAAAAATTATTAATTAGTCCATTATTTCCTAAAATAGTCATCCATGCGTATGTTCTAAGAAGCATATTCATCCACATAGGTAAAATACAAAGGAAAAGCAATGTATTTCTTTTATTTAAACTTGCATTAGCAATAATATAAGAAGTAGGGTATCCAATTAATAAGCAAATTACAGTTGAAATAGCTGCTAAAAGTATTGATTCCCATAAAATATTAAGATACATAGGGTCAAAAAAATCTTTGAAATTACCTAATGTGAATTTTATTGTTGTCAAACCATTTGATTCCTTTGTAGTTATACTGTAAAGTAATACTAAAAATGAAGGAAAGACTATAAAAATTGTTATCCAAATAATATAGGGAAAAGCAAAATATTTAGTTTTGTTTTTCATTTTTATTCCCCCTTTTTCATAATGTGTATATCATCGGGAGTTAATGATAAGCTAATATTTGAATCAACAGGTGACATAGAAGTACTATGAACCAAAAATTCAAAATCTGATACAGCTACTATCATTTCATAATGTACTCCCTTGAATATAACAGACTTTACTATACCCTTTAGTTGTCCATCTTCAGCGTGTTTTAATTTTAAATCTTCAGGTCGTATTACAACATCGACCTCTTCGCCTTTGCCAAATCCAAAATCAACGCATTCAAATTTTACACCTAAAAACTCTATTAAGTAATCATCGTGCATAATTCCGTCTAATATATTGCTTTCTCCAATAAAATCTGCAACGAAGGCATTCTCAGGTTCGTTATAAATATCTATTGGAGAACCCATTTGTTGTATAATTCCATCATTCATGACCACAATAGTATCTGACATAGTAAGTGCTTCTTCTTGATCATGGGTTACATATATAAATGTAATTCCAAGTTGTTTTTGCATTGCTTTAAGTTCATGCTGCATTTCTTTTCTTAATTTTAAATCAAGAGCTCCTAAAGGCTCGTCTAGTAGAAGAACCTTTGGTTCATTGACTAATGCTCTAGCGATTGCAATACGTTGTTGTTGTCCTCCACTAAGTTGGTCTATTCGTCTTTTGCCATAATTTTTAAGGTTAAAAAGCTCTAACATTTTTTCTACTTTATTTTTTATTAGATTCTCATCTGTTTTTTTAATTCTTAATCCAAATGCTATATTATCGTATACATTCATATGAGGGAAAAGTGCATACTTTTGAAAAACAGTATTTAATTGTCTTTTAAAAGGAGGCACATCATTTATAAGATGGCTGTCAAAGTAAACTTTTCCTTCATCTGGATTTTCAAAACCTCCAATTATACGAAGTGTGGTAGTTTTTCCACATCCACTTGGCCCTAAAAGGGTAACAAATTCATTTTTTTGAACAGATAAAGTAATATCATCAAGAACTGTTTCACCATCAAATTTTTTTGTAATATTATTTAATTCTATAATTGCATTATTCATTTATTTCTCCTTAATTTAAAAATTTGGTGGAGTACTTACCCAAATTAAACGGGCAGTATTCTTACTAGTGTTTTCAATATAATGACTTTTATTAGTTTTAAAGTAAAAAGATTCTCCCTTTTTAACTTTGTATATTTGATTACCATAACAAAGCATTATTGTTCCACTTAAAACATAACCAAATTCTTCACCCTCATGGGGTTCGTCAAGTTTTGTTTTACCGTAGCTTCCAAGCTCAACTAAAATAGGTTCCATTTTGTTTTTCTGTGCATTAGGTATTATCCAATTAATAGTGTAATTATCATCAACTTCTTCTTTTATAAATACGTCTTCTTCTTTAAATACTATCTTACTGTCTACAGCGTCGCTAAAGAAACTGCCTAAATCAGTACCTAAGCATTCCAAAATATCAGTAAGTGTTGCAATTGAAGGAGATGTTAAATCCCTTTCTAACTGAGATATATAACCTTTTGTTAACTCACATCTATCTGCTAATTCCTGCTGTGTTAAGGAAGTCGCATTTCTTAATCTTTTAATTTTTTCACCAATATCCATAATACTCCTCTATTTTGTTTACATTATTAAACACAATGTTTAATTTAATTAAACTTTAAAGCGATTCTAATTATACACATAGCATATATTGTTGTCAATACAGTAATTGTATAAAATTATGAAATATTTGAAACAAAGCATAATTATTAGATTATGAGTTTACTAATGCTAAACTTTGCAATAGTTAAATCAACTATTACAACTATGTTGACACAGTAGATTCATTGATATATAGTAATATAATAACGAGCTAAACAAGGTGTACATAGGGTGCACTAAGTTACCTTGTTAAAACAGAGTAATATGTAAATGCTTTTGCAATTATTAGATGTTATAATAGGTAGGTATAATATGGCCAAAGTAAAAACAAAATTTGTTTGCCAAGAATGTGGATATGAAACTGTAAAATGGTTAGGAAGATGTCCTTCTTGTAGTGAGTGGAATACTTTTGTTGAAGAAAAAGAAGTAAGAGAAACTGATGCAAAGAAACAAAGAGGTATAAGTAAAGGGAAAGTTGAAAAAATACAAAATATAACTTCAATGAAAAAGGAAAGAATATCAACTGGTAGCAGAGAAATGGACAGAGTTTTAGGTGGAGGAATTATAAAGAGCTCCTTAGTTTTGGTAGGAGGAGACCCTGGTATAGGAAAATCCACATTACTTTTACAAGTTGCTGATAATGCTGCGAAGATAGATTTAAAGGTTCTTTATGTTTCAGGAGAAGAATCTGGAGAGCAAATAAAGATTCGTGCAGATAGATTAGGAATTGGTAAAGGAGAATTATATGTATTAGCAGAAACAAATATTGATATTATTAAAGAATTTGTTGAAAAAGAAAATCCTGATTTACTAATATTAGATTCTATTCAAACGATATATTCACCTGAAATAGTATCAGCACCGGGCAGTGTAAGTCAGGTTCGTGAAGTAACATCTATGGTTATGCGGATGACTAAAGCTAGAGACATGGCATCCTTTATTGTTGGACATGTTACTAAGTCAGGAGCCATTGCTGGACCAAGAGTATTGGAACATATGGTTGACACAGTATTATATTTTGAAGGAGAAAGACATTTTTCATATAGGATTTTAAGATCTGTTAAAAACCGTTTTGGTTCAACAAATGAAATAGGAATTTTTGAAATGCGAGAAAAAGGTCTAATGGAAGTTGAAAATCCATCAGAAGTGTTTTTGAAGGGGAGACCTTTAGAAGCTTATGGTACTGTAGTTACTGCTGCTATGGAAGGTACAAGACCTGTTCTTATAGAAATTCAAGCATTAGTTACATATTCACCTGCAGGTTTTGCCAAACGTATAACGACAGGCATAGATAACAATAGGGCTGCAATGCTACTTGCAGTTTTAGAGAAAAAGGCAGGATTAGCTATGCAAAGCTCGGATACCTTTATAAATGTTACTGGAGGGTTGCAGTTAAAGGAGCCAGCGGCTGATTTAGCTATATTGTGTGCTTTGGCATCAAGCTTTAAAGAAATTCCAGTGGATTATAAAACTATACTTATTGGTGAAGTAGGGTTGACTGGAGAAATAAGAGGGGTTAACTCTGTAGAGAAAAGACTTATAGAAGCCCAAAAAATGGGATTTAAAAAAGCTGTTATAGCAGAAGCAAATGAAAGTATTTTAAAAGAAATAAATAATATTGAAATAATGACAGTTAATAACATAAGGCAAGTTATGGATTTGTTGTTTTAAAGATAATTTAACTAAGATAATATAAAATAAATTGTTACGTTTTTGTAATTTTAATGGAGGTTTTAGGAAACTAGAACTTCCATTTGTTTTGAAATTTAATATATTAACAAGTGCAAAAAAAACAAGTTTACAAAAGCTTAAAAAATCGTAACAAACATTTCATTGACATAATTGTATACAATTAATATAATTAGTATACGAAAAGAATATATAGCATACAAAATGCAAAATAATTTGGTAGCTAGTAAATTTTATAACAATTTACAATAATACATTAGTTGTAATACTAAAATTATAAATTGAAAGGAAGTAAAATATAATGGCCTTAATGACTGGAGAACAATACGTAGAGAGTATTAGAAAAATGAATATGGAAATTTATATGTTTGGGGAAAAAGTAGATAATCCTGTGGATAACCCAATACTAAGACCATCATTAAACTCCGTAAAAGCAACATATGATTTAGCACAATTACCTGAATATGAAGATTTAATGACAGCAACTTCTTCTTTAACGGGAGAAAAGATTAATAGATTTACTCATATTCATCAAAGTACACAGGACCTTGTGAAAAAAGTAAAAATGCAAAGATTACTTGGTCAAAAAACTGCATCTTGTTTTCAGAGATGTGTTGGAATGGACGGATTTAATGCAGTATACAGCACAACTTATGAAACAGATAAAGCTCATGAAACAAAATATCATGATAATTTTGTTAAATATTTAAAATATGTACAAGAAAATGATTTAACAGTAGACGGCGCAATGACTGATCCTAAAGGAGACAGATCATTATCTCCAAGTAAACAAGCAGATCCTGATTTGTATTTGCGAGTAGTTGAAAGAAGAGAAGATGGTGTTGTTGTAAGAGGAGCAAAAGCACATCAAACAGGTATAAGTAATTCTCATGAAGTATTAGTTATGCCAACTATTGCAATGGGACCTGATGATAAAGACTATGCAATAGCATTTTCAGTTCCAGTAGATGCAGAAGGTGTATTAATGATTATAGGACGTCAATCATGTGATACAAGAAAATTAGAAGGTTCATCAATAGATGTAGGAAATAGTGAATTCGGAGGAATGGAAGCATTATTGATATTCGATGATGTATTTGTTCCAAATGAAAGAATATTCTTAGATGGAGAAACAGAATTTGCAGGTATGATGGTAGAAAGATTTGCTGGTTACCATAGACAAAGTTACGGTGGATGTAAAGTTGGTGTAGGTGATGTATTAATTGGAGCTGCTGCTTTAATAGCAGATTACAATGGAGCGCAAAAAGCATCTCATATAAAAGACAAATTAATTGAAATGACTCATTTAAATGAAACTTTATATAGCTGTGGTATTGCGTGTTCAGCAGAGGGCCATCAGACAGAATCTGGAAACTATATAATTGATTTACTATTGGCAAATGTGTGTAAACAAAATATAACTAGGTTCCCATATGAAATAGCAAGATTAGCAGAAGATATAGCTGGAGGACTTATGGTTACAGCACCTTCTGAAAAAGATTTAAGAGATCCGAAAGTTGGACCATATATAGAAAAATATTTAACAGGAATAAATGGTGTATCAGTAGAAAATAGATTAAAAGTATTAAGGTTAATTGAAAATATAACACTTGGAACTGCAGCAGTAGGATATAGAACAGAATCAATGCATGGAGCAGGTTCTCCACAGGCTCAAAGAATTATGATTGCAAGACAAGGGAACATTAGTGGTAAGAAAGAATTAGCTAAGGTTATTGCAAAAGTTAATGAATAAAAAAATAATTGGAGTAGATTATGCTTGATAAAATAGAACATGTATTAGAACAATATGTTAGACCTCAATTATCAGAACATTATGGAGATGTAGAAGTATTAAGTTTAGAAGATGGAAACTTAAAAATTAAATTATTAGGGCAATGCAGTAATTGTCCTTCTGCAAAGTTTACAGTTGAAGATGTTATTGAGAGTGAGATTAAAAAACATGTTCAAGAAGTTAGAAAAGTAACTTTAATTGAAAGTGTAAGTGATGATTTGCTAGAAATGGCGAAAAAAATATTGAGTCATAAGAAAGAAAGTTAGGACTGCTATGAGAATTGGAATTAAGTATTGTGGAGGCTGTAATTCTAGATATGATAGAAAAAAATTTATCGATAGATTACTGGATGAAATTGATAATATTTCCATTGAACTGGCAGATAAAAACAACTATTATGACTTGATATTAGTAATATGTGGTTGCTTTAGTGCATGCCCAGAACATGAACTGATAAAAGGTAAAGAGAAGATGATTGTTGTATCAGAAAATGAATATACTAAAGTTAAAACTAAAATATTACAAATGTGTAAATTTGTTTAACATTATTGTTACTAATAGATAGTAAACAATTGTTAATTATATATTTATTGTACAAGTATTTTGTGTAATTATTGATTAATTTATATGTATTTAATTTAAAGAAGGTGATATTTAAAAAAGTTTATAAATTATTGTTGATAATGTTTTTTATATATTTATAGGAAAAAAAGAAAGAGGTTAGACTATATGAAAGTTTTAAAATGGTTAGACGAAAATTTAGAAGAAAAAATTATGTCTACAGCCCTTTGGGGTATTGTAGTTATAATGGGTATTCAGATAATCATGAGATATGTTTTCAAATCTTCATTGGCGTGGTCAGAAGAAGTATCTAGATACCTATTTATTTGGATGGTCTTTGTCGGCATAAGTTATGGAATTAAAAATGGCTCTCATATGCGAATAGATATGTTAGAACATTTTATTCCAAAATTGAGTAAGCCATTAGAAATCCTTGCAGATATTTGTTTTGTAG
This sequence comes from Sedimentibacter sp. MB31-C6, assembly GCF_035934735.1. NCBI lineage: Bacteria > Bacillati > Bacillota > Tissierellia > Sedimentibacter > Sedimentibacter sp. MB31-C6. The sequence goes on along the minus strand of NZ_CP142396.1, from coordinate 728,547 downwards.
GCTTTTCTGGCTATATGATTGGACCAGGTTTTACTGTTGTTGAATCTTTAATCGCTACTGGACAAGATAGTCCAGCTGGTGAAATTCCGATGTACATTGTTTACACAGGATTATTAGTAGGATTTTTCCTTGTATTTTTCAGAATAATACAAAAATATATTATGAAATTATTACAAAAGAAATCCGTGAAAGGAGCAGAATAATGATAGGTAGTGTATTTGTAGTATTTGTAGCATCTTTGGCATTAGGAGTACCTATTGCAATATCTTTAGGATTTACTGCTTTGTCAGCATCATTTTTTGTACCGTCATTACCTGCTGACGCAGTATATATATTTAGAAGCATGGTCACAGCGTTGGACTCATATGCATTATTAGCTATACCTTTGTTCATATTATCTGGAAATATAATGGCAAAGGGTGGAATATCAAGAAAATTATTTGACTTTTTCTCATATTTCATTGGAAATAAAACTGCTGGTTTACCAATTGCTGCAATTGTAACATGTCTTTTTTATGGAGCAATATCAGGTTCAGGTCCTGCAACTGTTGCAGCTGTTGGATCGATGACAATTCCATTATTATTGGAACTTGGATATGATAAAAAATTTGTTATTCCTATGATAGCTGTTGCTGGTGGATTAGGCGTTATTATCCCACCTAGTATACCGTTTATAGTTTATGGTCAGTCATCTGGGGCATCTGTTGGAGACTTGTTTTTAGCTGGTATTTTACCTGGTATTTTAATAGCATTATGTATGATTATTTATGCTTATTTTTATTGTAAGAAAAAAGGTGAAGATAAAGAAAAATTAGAAGCTAACACTCAAGCACTTAGAGCAAAAGGTTTTTGGCCAATGTTTAAAGATAGCTTCTGGTCATTACTTACACCTGTTATTATTTTAGGTGGTATATACAGTGGTATAGTAACACCAACAGAAGCAGCAAATATATCGGTTGTTTATGCATTAATAGTTAGTTTATTTATTTATAAAACTCTTAAAATTAAAGATTTAGCTGCTGTAATGAAAGCTACTGTAAATACAGCGGCACCAATATTACTAGTTGTTTCGATTGCTACAGTATTTGGTAAAGTACTTACATTTATGCAGGCACCACAGTTAATATCAAATGCTATAACAGGAACGTTTACTACAAAGGTATCAATTTTATTAATAATAAATGCAATTTTGTTAGTAGTAGGTATGGTTATGGATACAACTCCTGCAATACTTATATTAACACCAATATTTATGCCTATAATTCAATTAATAGGTGTTGATCCATTACATTTTGGTATTATTATGGTTGTTAACCTTGCTATTGGTTTTGTTACACCACCGATAGGTATTAACCTTTTTGTAGCAAGTTCTTTGACGAATATGTCTGTTATGGAAATAGGTAAGCGGGCTATTCCATTTATTGTTGCGTTCTTAATGGCATTAATGCTAATAACATTTATACCAGAAATAAGTTTATTCTTGCTTAAATAGTTTAAGAGTGGTTGATAATCAATAATATTAATTAAATTAGAATGTTATCACTCATATTTGAATATGTGAGTGTTAATAATAAAAAAACAAAAGAATAATTGGAGGATTATTATGAAAATCAAAAAGATTTTAGGTACTTTAGTAGCAGTTTCAATGATTGCTAGCCTTGTAGCGTGTGGAGGTAACGAAGCACCAGCTGAAGGAGATAATACATCTAAGGGTACTTCTGATGATGTAAAAACAATTACTTTTGCACACGTAAGTGCTGAATCAACATCAACACATCAAGCAGCGCTTAAATTTAAGGAAGTAGTTGAAGCAAATTCAAATGGTCAATTAGAAGTAAATGTATATCCAACAGGACAGCTTGGCGGAGATCGTGAGCTAATTGAAAATACTCAAAATGGCTCAATAACAGCTATGGTTTCTTCACCTGCTCCACAAGTAAACTTTGTAAAATCTGCAACAATATTCGATTCACCATTTGTATTCGAAGGATTAGAACATGGAAGAGCAGTTTTAGATGATGCTAATTTTATGTCAGCAATAGCTGCAGAATATGAAAATTCAGGTTTCCATTATTTTGGAGCATCTGGACAAGGATTTAGAACTTTAACTTGTAATGATAAAATAACTACATTAGAGCAATTAAAAGGTCTTACAATTCGTACAATGGAAAACAAATATCATATGCAAACATGGGAATTATTAGGTGCAAACCCAACTCCATTAACATTTAATGAGTTATATACAGCGTTACAACAGGGAACAGTTGCTGCACAAGAAAATCCTGTAGAATTAGTGCATGCACAAAAATTCTATGAACAACAAAAATATGTAGTTGACACAAATCATATTTTACAAGTAAACACATGGATTATGAATAAAGATTTCTATGATGGTTTGTCAGATGAATTAAAAGCTGTTGTTGATGATGCAGGAAGACAAGCAGTTGAAGTTGCTAATAGAATTAATGATGAAAAAGAACCAGGATACATTGAAGTAATAGAAGATTATGGAACTGAATTTGTAGAAGTACCTGCTGAAGAAAAAGCTAAAATAGTTGAAGCAGTTGCTCCAGTTTACGAAGAAATAAAATCAGCTACTGCACCAGCAGTATATGATGCATACTTTAATGCAATTGAAGAATACAAAACTAAATAAATATAATTTATAATCGCCCAGAAAATCACTTAGTGTGATTTTCTGGATAGTATAGATATTATTTTTTAAATTTAAGGAAGAAGGGTTACTGTAATGAATGCAATAAGAAGTATGCTTGATGATATAGAAATCCCTAAATTTATGCGTATTCGTCAAAAATTTGATTCTACAAAAATTGAAAATGTTGTAGAAACTGTCAATGCTAAGTTTCAACAGGATAATATAAAAGATACTATTAAGGAAGGTCAAACAATTGGCATTACTGTAGGAAGTAGGGGCCTTGACAATCTTAAAGAAATAGTTAAATGTATATGTGATAATATTAAAGCTAAAGGAGCTATTCCAGTAATTTTACCAAGTATGGGAAGTCATGGAAATGCAATTGCAGAAGGCCAGGCTTCATTTGTTCGTGGTTTAGGTATTACAGAAGATGCAGTAGGGGCTGAAATAAAAGCTGGCATGGAAGTAGTACAACTTGGAACTACTGAAATGGGTTTACCTGTATATTATGACAAAATTGCTAGTGAATTAGATGGAGTTATAGTATTAGGAAGAATAAAAGCACATACTGACTTAGAGGGCGATATTGAAAGCGGATTGCATAAAATGATAGTTATTGGTTTAGGAAATCATAAGGGTGCGCAAGTTATGCATGCTAAGGGATTAGACAAAGCTGTTCCTAGACTTAAATCGATAGCTAGATATGCATTGCAACATTCAAATATAATATTTGGAGTTGGATTGTTAGAAAATGCATATGACGAAACATGCCAAATAGAGTTCATTCCTACGGATGAAATAGCAGATGCGGAACCAGCCTTGTTGAAAAAGTCCAAAGAAAACCTTCCGAGATTTTTGTTCAATGACATAGATGTATTAATAGTTGATGAATTTGGGAAAAATATAAGCGGCGATGGCATGGATCCAAATGTTATTGGAAGAGGAGTTATTGGACCTAAAAATAAGGATATTAGAATAAATAAAATTGTTTCATTAGATACTACTGAAGAAGCAGGCTCTAATGCTTATGGTGTTGGGCTTTCAGATATTACAACAATGAGGGTATTCAATAAGTTAGAAACTGAAGCAATGTATACAAATGCCATAACTGCAATATCAATAAATGGTGCAAGAATACCAATAGCAATGGGTAGTGATAAACTAGCAATACAGCTTGGAATAAGAGCTGCATGTTGTGATGACAATAGTAAAATTAGAATAGCAAGAATCAAAGATACATTAAGCTTGAAAGAATTATATGTTTCTGAAGGGCTGTTAGAAGATGTTAAGAAAAATGGCGATATTGAAATCATAAGCGAATTTGAAGACTTCAAATTCGATGTTGATGGAAATTTTGTCAATAAATATTAATATGACATTAAATTTGAATATGATGTAGGAACATTATATTCAAATTAATGTTAAAAGGAGTGTAAAAAATGAGATTAATGCACACGAAATTGCCTGAATTTATAAGAAAGATGAAGGCAATAGCAGCAACATTAGGATCAACATACAAAGAATGTGAAGTAGTTGGATTAGAAAATCTTAAAACAGCAAAAATGCAATCAAACAGAACTGGTAGAATAGAACGTGCTGTACAAGAAATAACAAAACAAGAAGATGTTTATAGAATAGAAGTAGCTGTTATTCCTCGTATTCCTGAATCAATGCATAGTGCTGTTATTAGAGGTTTTGATAAGGATGGAAAGCCTGTTCATGCAATTCTGGAGACAATCAACATTCTTCATCCTACTGAAGATATATTGATTCATGATTGCCCTGACATTATTGATAGAAGACCGTCAATAGGTAAACATTAATTAAATTGCGTGGAGGTATATGATGAGTAAATTAAAATATAAAATTATTCCTGAAGGTATGTTAGAAGATATATATATACCAATTTCAGCAGTTTTTATTGATTATGCAGATGTAAAAGCATGTAATCTTACTATGCTTGAAGCATTTGAAAAGATTGCAGCTGAAATACCAGGACCAGCAGGACTTAATATGTTTGATATGACTGGTACTACAACAAATAGTAACGGAATTATGCTTGATGGAGCTATGGTTAGTATTGCAGCATCTGATTATGGAAAGATTAATAAAGATTTCGGATATCTAGAAATGGTAGAAATTCCTTATTCAGAAGAATTAATAAAAGAAGAACCACACTTAAAGCAATGGAAGAAATCTTTCCCTGGAAGAAAATTATATATGGGACCAGATCCAAATAAAAAGAAAATACCAATTCATAATGCAGTATTAACTGGTAGAGCAGGAAATAATAATTCAGCAACTGAAATGATGCATTATATAAACATGGAAGAGTTATTATTACCAATATCAGGCCAAATGCAGATTATGAGAGATGGAAAAGTTGAAGTTGGTGGTACTGGCTGGACTATTTCAGTAGGTATAGGAATGGTAGTTGGAGAAGAATATGGCAGAATAGTACCTCATAGACAATGGAAATGTGGTACAACAGCACACAATTCAGGTGAATATGCTAAATTTTTAAAGAGCCATATTCCAATTATTGCAGCAGATAAGGAAGAACTTGCTAAATATATTATTCAAGCATTACAAACTGGAGTTATACCAGGAAGAGACATAGGAGCATCTCCATCAGTACTGGCTATATCAAAATATATGAAAATACAGCCTGATTATGAAAATATAGCTGAAAAAGCTTATGAGGAATTAGCAAGCGTAGGATGTACTAGAGAATGGATTACAGAAGATGTAGAAGAATTGACACCAGAAGAAATTGTCGCTAGAGCACATGAAATTATTCCAGGTATAGATGATCCAAAAAGATTCAATGTATCAGATATAGTACAAGTAAAATACGTAGAAGTATAGTACTCTCCGAAATTATAAAAAGACGAGAAATTTATAATTTCTCGTCTTTTGCAAAAGTGTATGAATAGTAGAGAACTTAAGATAAGGGGACATTGCTATGAAAAAAATAGGCATTTTTGGAGGAACTTTCAATCCAATTCATAACGGACATTTAAATATGGCAGAAAATATTGGTATAAATTTGAATTTAGACTTTATTTTAGTAATACCTGCTAGTGTTCCTCCGCATAAAGCTTGGTTTAACATAACAGATGATAAACATAGATATGAAATGTGTCGTTTGGCATGTGAAGGAAACCCTTTATTTAAAGTTAGTGATATTGAGTTAAAAAGAGAAGGAAGAAGTTATACAATAGACACTCTTAATGAAATATCAAGTAATTACAAAGATAGTGGATTGTATTTGATTATGGGATCTGATTCATTTATGTCTGTTAATAGATGGGTTGGATTTAAAGAAATTATTAAGTTGACCACATTATGTACGACTTCTAGAGATATAAGTGAAAGTGAACATTTATATAAAATGAATAAGATGTTGCAAGATATGGGTGCTAATACAAAAATATGTGAAACACCAATTTTACCAATATCTTCAACAGTTATAAGGAAAAATATATATAACGGGTTAGAAATTAATAGTATGGTATCTGAAAAGGTAGCAAATTATATAAAGAGAAATAAACTTTTTATATAGTATAGAAATGGAGAGATAGTAATGCAAGATGATGCTAAAATTATTGTACAAGTAGATAAAACAGTAGTAAAAGTTACCGGAGTAGAAGTAAAAGGGCTAAATATTCAACAACTAGAAAAAATCATCACAGACAAATTAAAAAGTGTAATAAGAGTTATTGGTGTAACTGGAAATTCAATTGAGATGGATGTTTACGGTGTTGAGGAAGAAGACATTTTACGTGAAGAGAATGGATTAATAAAAGCTATTTCATTAGCAGATGGTATTAGCATATCAGATTTGTCAGCATTATCCTCTGTTAAAAAAATTCAGAGTATAGATATTAATTCTGTTCCAGAATATATTGAAAACGGATGTAAGGGTGAAAGGTGGCAAAAAAGGTGATAAACAAAGCTATTATTATTCCAACTGGCGATGAAATAAAAACAGGAATAGTACTAGATACTGATAGTCCTATGATTATGCAAGTATTGTTAAGTATGAACGGTAAATGCAATATTACTCGAAATGAACCTATAGCAGATGATGAAAATATGATAATAGATTGTATAAAGGGTTACCTTAGCCAACAAGTAGATTTAATAGTATTAATAGGCGGTTCCGGTGGGGGACATAGATATAGCACAACATTGGGGAAAGACTTTACCCATTCTTCATTGGAAGCAATTTTAGATGAAAAATATTCCTCTGAGCTTTACGGCAAAAATGGACATATGTGGAGCAAACTATTATGCGGAATTATTAACAACACTATGATTATTAATGTGCCAGGACCGTTTCAGGAAGCCCGTTCTGCAATAGAAGCATTTAAGACAACATACGAAGAAGACAGCAGAGATTTTAAAAAAATAAATAAAAAGATGACTGAAGCAGTCAAAGCTCAATATGGAAATAACATAGATATTAAGTAAGTTGAAGTAATAAATGTGATATAAGAAATTAAACTTTTTTAAATTATAGATTGGAAAAAGTAATATGAACCCTAAACTCCCATTAGAAGCATTTTTATTAAAAACAAAAACTGAGGATAATTATAACGTAATAATAGGAGGATTATGCCCAAAAGGTAAAAAAAAGGAAGCTAGTAATATCTATTCAAAAATTGATAAAATGAAAATTGGACAATCTAAAGATGAATTTTTAATAGATTATATATTAGCAACTATAATTACCCGAATATCACCAGTATGGATTTCTCTTGTAGGAGCTTCAATATCAATAGATGGAGTTAAGCATAATACAGGAGGAATTATTGGGGATCCTTTTAAAGAACAGAACTCAGCCCAAGAAGAAATCGAAGAAATTTTAGAAGGTATATATGTTATTTCTTTTCCTGGAGGTCCAGGCGTAGCTTTTTCAGGTACTTACAAAGAAAGTATTGTTATAAGAGATATTATTTCTGAATATAAATCTAGTAATAATAGTTTTGAATATATTATAGAAAGTTTAGATAAAATAACAGACTTATATATTGTTGTATCTGATGGAAGTGGTATAAATAGTTGCGGTGGAATATATGTATCTGATAATGATGGAAAAAGAAGCGAAGAATTTTTATAAGTTCATATATCACAAATTAAATTTAATAAGATAAATAAAATTAAGACAGTTTACTTTAATATAAAACAAATAAAACTTATGAAAGGAAGTTTATAAATGCTCAAACGCAAAACACAAACAATGGATGGTAATACAGCAGCTGCATATGCATCATATGCATTTACAGATATGGCAGTAATATTTCCTATTACCCCTTCGTCACCAATGGCAGAACATATTGATGAATGGGCAGCTGCTGGAAAAAAGAATATATTTGGGAATAAAGTTGTAGTCAAAGAAATGCAATCAGAAGGTGGAGCAGCAGGAGCACTACACGGAGCATTACAAGGAGGAGCTTTAGCATCAACATATACAGCTTCTCAAGGGTTGTTGCTAATGATACCAAATATGTATAAAATTGCGGGAGAATTGCTACCAGCTGTATTTCATGTAAGTGCACGTTCATTAGCGTCAAATGCGCTAAGTATTTTTGGAGACCATCAAGATGTTATGTCTATACGACAAACTGGTTTCACTATGTTGGCATCAAGTAGTGTTCAACAATGTATGGATTTAGGTTCAGTAGCTCATTTATCTGCTATAAAATCTAAAATTCCAGTATTACATTATTTTGATGGATTTAGAACATCTCATGAAATGCAAAAAGTAGAATTGTTAGAATATGATGAATTAGCAAAATTAGTTGATATGGAAGCAGTAAATAGTTTCCGTGGAAACGCACTTAACTCAGATCACCCAGTTCTTCGAGGAACAACGCAAAACCCAGACATATTCTTCCAAACAAGAGAAGCAGTAAACAAATTCTATGAACCGATACCAGAAACAATTCAGCATTATATGGATGAAATAAATAAATTAACGGGAAGAAACTATAAACTATTTAATTATTATGGTTCACCAAATGCAGAAAATGTTATTGTAGCAATGGGATCAGGCTGTGACACAATAAGAGAAACGATTGAATACTTCAATGCTCAAGGTGGAAATTATGGATTATTAGAAGTACATTTATATCGTCCATTCTCTACAAAGCATATGTTAGAAGCATTGCCAGAAACAGTGAAACGTATAGTAGTGTTAGATCGTACAAAAGAACCTGGTGCTCCAGGAGAACCACTATACCTAGACGTTAAAAATGCATTCTATGGAAAAGAAAATGCTCCATTAATAGTTGGCGGAATATATGGTCTTGGATCAAAAGAATTTACTCCAGCAAATGTAATGGAAGTATTTACAAATATAGAAAAAGAAAATCCACAAGATGGATTTACAGTTGGAATAATAGATGACGTAACAAATAAATCATTACCAGCATACGAAAAGAAATTTAACCCTTCACCTGAAGGAACAGTAGCATGTAAATTCTGGGGATTAGGATCAGATGGAACAGTAAGTGCTAATAAGTCAGCAATCAAAATTATTGGAGACAATACTGATAAATATGTACAAGCATATTTTGCATATGACTCTAAAAAATCCGGTGGATTGACAATATCACATTTAAGATTTGGCGATGTTGAGATTCAGTCACCATATGGAATAAATTCAGCTGATTTTATTGCTTGTCATAATCAATCTTATGTACATCAATATGATTTAGTTGATGACATAAAAGAAGGCGGAACATTCTTATTAAATTGTGTATGGAATGATGAGCAGTTAGAAAGTGAATTACCAGCATCAATAAAGAGAAAATTAGCAGACAGTAATGCTAACTTCTATGTAATAAATGCAGTAGATATTGCAAAGAAATTAGGATTAGGTAATAGAATTAATATGATAATGCAAGCCGCATTTTTCAAATTGTCAAAAATTATGCCTATAGAAGATGCAGTAAAACATTTAAAAGATGCAGTTGTAAAAAGCTATGGTAAAAAAGGACAAGATGTAGTAGATATGAACTGGAGTGCAATTGATGCAGGAATTAATTCAATAGTTAAAATTGACATTCCAGATAGTTGGAAAACTACATTAGATAAAAAAGAAGAAACAAAAGAAGAATTACCTGAATTTGTAAATAAAATAATGATTCCTATGAATAAACAAAAGGGAGACTCATTACCAGTTAGTGCATTTAACGGAGTAGAAGATGGTACTTATCCAACAGGTGTTTCTCAGTATGAAAAACGAGGAATAGCAATAGATGTTCCTTACTGGGATGCTGAGAAATGTATACAATGTAATCAATGTTCATTTGTATGTCCACATTCAGTACTAAGACCAATGTTGTTAACAGACGAGCAAGTATCTGCTTCACCAGAAAAAATGAAAACTAAAAATGCAATAGGTTATAAAGATAAAGAATTCTATATGGGATTATCTGCTTTAGATTGTACTGGATGCGGTAACTGTGTGGATGTTTGTCCAGCAAAGGAAAAAGCGCTTGAGATGAAGCCGCTTGCAGATGGAAGAGAAGAGCTTGCTAACTTATGGAATTATGTAAAAGATATAGAATCTATAGAAGTTGCAGAAAAACAAAAATCAACAGTTAAAGGAAGTCAGTTTGCACAGCCATATTTTGAATTTTCAGGAGCGTGTGCAGGTTGTGGTGAAACACCATATGCTAAATTAGTTACACAATTATTTGGAGATAGAATGGTTATATCTAACTCTGCTGGTTGTACAACTGTATGGGGAGGATCTGCGCCATCAATTCCATTTAAAAAAGATAAAAATGGACATGGACCAGCATGGGGATTCTCGCTATTTGAAGATAATGCAGAATATGGATATGGCATGCATGTAGGAACAATAACTGTACGTAATGCAATTGCAGATAAAGTAAATACTCAGCTTGAAAAAGGTGTAGATAAAGAATTACAAGAAGCAATGCAAGAATGGATTGATGGATTCAATGCATCAGAGGGAACTCGTGATAGAGCAGAGAAATTATCAAAAGCATTAGAAAATTATAAAAATGTACCAGAACTTGCAGAAATATATGAAAGAAGAGATTTCTTTGTAAAACAATCAAACTGGATCTTTGGTGGAGACGGTTGGGCTTATGATATTGGATATGGTGGATTAGACCATGTACTTGCATCTGGAGAAAATATAAATGTATTAGTATTTGATACTGAAGTATATTCTAACACAGGTGGACAATCATCAAAATCAACACCTACTGCTGCAATAGCAAAATTCGCAGCATCAGGTAAGCGTACAAAGAAAAAAGATCTTGGAATGATGGCTATGAGTTATGGTTATGTATATGTAGCACAGATAGCTATGGGTGCTAATCATAATCAAACATTAAAAGCAATATTAGAAGCTGAGGCATATCCAGGACCATCTTTGATAATTGCATATGCACCATGTGTAAATCATGGAATTAAAGGCGGAATGGGCAAATCACAAAGACAAGAAAAACGCGCTGTAGAAGCTGGATACTGGTCATTGTATAGATATAATCCAACGTTGAAGGAAGAAGGTAAGAATCCTTTCTCATTGGACTCTAAAGAACCAACAGCAAGCTTTGAGGAATTCCTATTAAGTGAAGTTCGTTATTCATCACTGTTAAAGCAGTATCCTGAAATGGCGAAGGAATTGTTTAAGAAAGCAGAATCAGACGCAAAAGAAAGATTAGAAAGTTATATTCGTTTAAGCAAACAAGAGTATTAATATATAAATAAACCTCCTAATGAAAATAAAGTAGCAATATTTATTAAAAACGTTGCTACTTATTTTCAATTTTAATTTATTTAAAGAGAAACAAGTGAAGATTAAGAAAAAGTAATAAATGCTTTATTGACAAAATTATAATTAATTGTATATAATTAATCCGAATTGTATACAATTAATTATAATTTATAAATTTAAGTGCATAATTTCAAAAATTAAGATTTCTTTATTTTATATATCAATATAAGAAATTTAATAAAGGTAACGATGAACTACAATTGCTAAAGATTGATTAATTATAACAAATAGTATATAATATGATTGTTTATACAATATTTTACAATAGTATATTCTATAAAAAAGGTAGGGTTAAAATGGAAAATACAATTACCAAGAAAAAAAGTATGAGTGAACAAGTTTATGAACAAATAAAGAAGATGATTTTACATCTTGAAATAAAGCCAGGTGAAAGAATACCAGAGGAAAGCATAACAGATTTGGTGAATTGTAGTAGGACCCCAGTAAGAGAGGCTTTGAGAAAACTTAATGAAGAAGGTTTAGTAACCTTGTATCCAGGGCGATATTCGGAGGTTGCTTATTATAATAATGATGTTGTAAAAAAAATAGGTGAACTTCGTTTATCTCAAGATCTTCTTTCCTGTCAGTTAGCCATAAGAAACGGTTCTAATTTTGACTTTAGAATATTAAAAGAATTAGCAGAAATGTGTGAGTTGAATGCTAAAAAAGGAAATATATATGAACGAATTTCTTTTGATACAAAATTTCACCTTCAGATTGCAAAAATTGGTGGAAATGAGTTGTTGATTCATAATCAAGAAAAATTATATATGAAAATTCATCTTATACAAATATCTAGATATACAAATATTGAAGATAGTATTGAACAAATAGGAAAGCACAAAGAAATTATAGAATCATTATATGATCGTGACTATGAAAGAATAAAGAAATTAGTATGTCTTCATTTAGAGGAATTCTATGAAATTGATCAAGAAATTATTGATATGTACTTATCTTAAATTATATTATTGTTAAAGCTCGCAAAAATGCGAGCTTTTTTATTGTTGAATCGGGACGCATAAAATGCGTCCCCTACAAAAGTTATCATCTTTTTTCTAAAAATTCTTTTGCTACTTTGGGGAACAGTGCATATGATAAAACATCCTGCTCTGTTTTGGCTAGATTCCCTATTTCTGCTTTAAAATTATCATAAGCATCCTCTAATAAGTCTGCTGGTCGTACGGTTATAACTTCTTCATTTCCTATGATTTTTTCCTTTATTTCAGTTGAAATAGGAACTGCAGGTGAACCGTATTTACCTCTTGCATATTCCTTAATTTCAGTAGGAATAATTTTATATCTACCACCTGAAATAACATTGAAAACTGCTTGAGCTCCTACCATTTGGCTCATAGGTGTAACAAGTGGGGGATATCCTAAATCTGCTCTAACTTTAGGCACCTCTGCAAGAACTGTTTCGAATTTATCCTCAGCATTTAGTGATTTCATTTGAGATATCAAATTTGACAACATACCACCAGGTATTTGATATTGCAATGTTTTAGGCTCAGTCATTAAAACCTTTGAGCTCAATGTACCGTTATCAACATATTTGTTGACTATAGGCTTAAAGTAATCTGCCACAGTGCTAAGAGTTTGAATATCAAGTTCAGGATCTCTTTCTGTACCTTTAAGAGTTAAAGCTAAAGACTCTGTACATGGTTGAGAAGTACCTGAAGACAGTGGGGAAATAGCAGTATCAACTATATCAACACCTGCTTCAATAGCTTTAAGGAGTGTCATTTCAGCAATTCCACTAGTACAATGATTATGTATTTCAATAGGTAGATTAGTTACTTCTTTTATAGCTTTAACTAATTTGTAAGCTTCAAATGGTAGCAAAATTCCTGACATATCTTTTATACATATAGAATCAGCTCCGGCATTTTCAAAGTCCTTTATTAATTTCAAGTAGTAATCTTGTGTGTGAATTGGACTTATAGTATAAGAAATTGCACATTGACAGTGGGCTCCTTCCCTTTTTACAACTTCAATTGATTTTTTGAAGTTTCTAAAATCATTTAAAGCATCAAATACCCTTACAATATCAATTCCTTCGTAAATTGCATTTTTTAAAAATTTTTCAACAATATCATCAGGATAATTTTTATATCCTAATATATTTTGTCCTCTAGAAAGCATCTGAAGTTTAGTATTTTTAACATTAGCTTTGATTTTCCTAAGCCTTTCCCAAGGATCTTCGTTTAAGAATCTTAAACAACTATCAAAAGTAGCTCCTCCCCAAACTTCCATTGAATGATATCCTATCTTATCCATTTCTGAAACAATAGGTAATATTTCATCAGTTGTCAGTCTAGTTGCAATAAGAGATTGGTGTCCATCTCTTAACGAAGTTTCTGTTATTTTTAGCTTTGACATAAAACCTCCTTTGTTAAACTGTAGTTTTAATACTATTATTATTAAATTATTTTAAAATAAACATTGTAAATTATTATTAATTTTTAAATCAACTAATTATTATATAAGATACATGTTGATTTAATTTATAAATTTATGTTATAATACCATGAATAAAGTATTTTGTACATAATTTAAATTACAGGTTTTTATAATTTGCATTAATTATAAAAATAAATTCAAAAATTTAATTAATATAATAAGGCGGTATTTATGGATCATACAGATATAAAAATCATAAATATATTACAAACTGACGGCAGAATTTCTATGAAAGAATTAGGAAAAGAAGTTTCACTGAGTCCGCCAGCAGTGGCAGAAAGAGTTAAAAGACTAGAAGACCTAGGCGTTATTATGCGTTATAAAGCAGTAATAAATAATGAAAAAGTAGGGAAACCTATATGTGCATTAATTAATGCATCAATAAAGCCAGAAAAGCAGGATAATTTTTTAGAATTCGCAAATAATTCTGAAGAAATAGTTGAATGTCATCATGTTACAGGACCTCACAGTATGATTATGAAAGCATATTTAAGAGAAATGACACATCTAGAAGAACTGGTGGGGAAGATTCAATTTTTTGGAAATACAGAAACATTTATTATAATGTCTAGTCCAATAGATGGGAAACAAATTTAATTTCTCTTATTGTATAAAAATAAAATAAAAGATGCAGATATTATTAGAGTTCCGCCAATTGTACTTAAAATATCGGGAATCTCTGATAAAAAAATATATGCTAATATAAATGAAAAGACTATATTAGAATAGTCATATATAGAAATTTCAGAAGCTTGACAATTATTGTATGCACATGTCAATGCTACTTGGCCTATAGCTGCAAGTAAACCTAGTAATAATAGTAAACTTAATTCATAAATATTTGGTATAATAAATTCAAAATAGAAAAACGGGAGACAACTTAATGCAGAAAAAAAGGAGAAAAAGAATACTATAGTATACACATTCTCCTTTTTGCCTATAGATGTAATAAAAATGTAAGCTGCACCAGAAACAACAGCAGAAAGCAAACCTGCGATAGCAGGTAACACTGCTGAATTAAATTCTGGTTTTATAACTAGTGATGCTCCTATTAAAGAAATTATTAATGAAGTTATCTGTATTTTATTAATTCTTTCTTTTAGGAAAAAATGTGCTAATACAGTTACGAAAATTGGGGATAATTTATTAAGCATTGCTGCATCAGCAGTTAACATTTGTGTTGTTGCATAAAAAAACAATATAATTCCAGCAAAGCCAAAAATAAAACGATAGAAAAGATATTTTCTGTTTTCTTGAAGACCAAAAAAACTTAAATTATTCTTTCTTAATATATAAAAAGCCACTAAAATGCTTATTAAATTTCTAAAGAACACTTTTTCAATTAAAGGAATATTAGGCAGTAGTTTTACAATTATCTGCATAGAAGAAAAAGTAAATGATGAAACTAGCATTAATATGATGGATTTATTTTTATTTATATTCATAGGCACCTCTCGATTTTATTGACAATGAATTGTTTACTATTTTGCTCAAATATACTTATATTATTATTGCTTAAAATAATCAAATTTCTCATAGAATAATTTTTATATTGTGGTATAATAAATAGGTTGCAAAAAAATAATAATATTGATATCAAGATGAATGATAGTAAGAGGTGAAAATAAATGATTAGAATACAGCAAGTAAAGCTTCCAATAGAACATACTGAAGAAGATTTAACTAATAAAACTGCTGAAGCCTTAAGAGTAAAGAAAGAAGAAATTAAATCCTTGTCAGTATTCAGGAAATCAATAGATGCTAGAAAAAAAGACAATATAATGTTTATATATGCTTTAGATGTAGAACTTTATAATGATATAAAAATTTCAAAAAGAAATAATAATATTTCGGTTGTAGAACCATTTATATATGAAATTGAACCTACTGGTGAAAAATTATTGGGCAAAAGACCTGTAATTGTAGGTAGTGGACCAGCAGGATTGTTCTGTGGACTGCTTTTAGCAGAAAAGGGATATAATCCAATAATTATCGAAAGAGGTAAAAAAGTTAAAGAACGCGTTAAAGATATAGAAAAGTTTTGGAGAGATGGAACTTTAAATGAAACTTCAAACATTCAGTTTGGAGAAGGTGGAGCAGGAACATTTTCTGACGGGAAGTTAAATACATTAATTAAAGATAGATCAAAAAGAGGAAAAAGAGTTCTTGAAGAATTTGTTGAAGCTGGAGCACCTGAAGAAATATTATATGTTAATAAACCTCATATTGGGACAGATTTATTAAGAGATGTTTTAGTAAAGATTAGAAAAAAAGTTATTGAACTTGGTGGAACTTATAGATTTGAAGAGAAAGTAACTGATATAAGAGTAAGAGACGATAATTTAATTCGTGTAATTACTGAAAATGATATAATTGATACAGATATACTAGTTCTTGCAATTGGACATAGTGCTAGAGATACTTTTGAAATGTTAAATAATAAAATAGAGCTAAAAGCAAAACCTCTTGCAATAGGAGTTAGAATTGAACATCCTCAAAGTATGATAAGTGAAGCTCAATATGGTGAGATGGCTGGACATCCATCTCTAGGACCTGCTGATTATAAATTTGTTCATAAGTGTAAGAACGGCAGATCAGTTTATACTTTTTGTATGTGTCCTGGTGGTATGGTTACTGGTTCTTCATCTGAAAAAGGTGGAGTTGTTACAAATGGTATGAGCTTTTATGATAGAGATTTGGAAAATGCTAATGCAGCAATTGTAGTATCAGTTACACCAGAGGATTTTGGAGGCGATGAAGATCCTCTTGCTGGAATAGAGTTTCAAAGGAAATTTGAAGAAAAGGCATTTGAGTTAGGTGGTGGAAATTACCATGCACCAGTACAGTTGTTAAAAGATTTTGTAGAGAAGAGAACATCTACTACTTTTGGAGATATTTATCCAACATACAGACCTGGTTCTACATTTGCAAATCTTTGGGAGTGTTTGCCAGACTATGTGTGCCAAAGTTTAGTTGAGGGCATATGTGCCTTTGGAAATTGGTTATCAGGATTCGATAGACCTGATGCAGTTTTAACTGGAGTCGAAACGAGGACATCGTCTCCTCTTAGAATTATTAGAGATGATAGTATGCAAAGCAATGTAAAGGGAATATATCCTTGTGGAGAAGGTTCGGGTTATGCTGGAGGTATTATGTCTGCTGCAATAGATGGACTTAAAGTTGCTGAACAAATAATTAAAACATATAAACCTATGAAAAAAGACTAAAGGGAATGATTAAATGGAAGTTGCTATTATTGGTGGAGGAGCTTCAGGACTTATAGCTGCTATAGTAGCTAAGAGAAATAAAGCAAATGTAAAAATTTATGAAAAAATGAATAGAGTTGGTAAAAAAATATTAGCTACTGGTAATGGCAGATGCAATTTTACTAATATGTATATTTCTTTAGACAGATATCATGGAACAAATATTAAGAAAGCAGCTAAAGTGTTAAATTTTTTTGATTTAAGTTATACTCTTTCATTTTTCGAAGATTTAGGTATTTATGTATATACTGATGAAAGTGGCAAAGTTTATCCAAATTCTTTGCAAGCTTCAAGTATTTTGGATGTCCTGAGATATGAAATAGAAAGATTAAATATAGAAACAATAACTGAATTTGAAGTTCGTGAATTAAGAAAGAATAAAGAAAAGTTCAGTATTATAGGTAGTGACAGAACTTGTTATGCAGACAAGGTTATTTTGTGTTGTGGCGGAAAGGCAAGTCCTCAATTAGGTTCAGATGGTAGGGGATATGAAATTGCTAAATCTCTAGGACATAATGTAATTGAGCCTTTTCCAGCTTTAGTACAGCTTAGACTTGAAGGTAAATATTTCAAAAGGATGAATGGAGTTAAATTTGAAGGAACTGTAAAAGCATTTACTGACAAAAAGTCTGTTAGGGAAGATAACGGAGAAATTCTTTTTACAGACTATGGAATTTCAGGCCCACCTATATTACAAATTAGTAGGAAAGTACTAGAAGAAATGTATAAGGGTGCAAATGTATTTTTATCAGTTGATATGTTTCCTAACTTAAGTAAATTGATGCTTTATGATATTATAAGTGATAGATTTAAAAGAATAGGTTATAAAAATCTGGAAGATAGTTTAATAGGGTTAATTAACAAAAAACTAATTCCAGTAGTATTAATAGAAGCTGGCTTAGAAAGAAAAGATATAAAATGTAGCAAACTAAATAAAAGAGAAATATATAAAATAATAGATATATTAAAAGAATGGAAATTTAAAGTTGTAGGACATAATAATTGGCTACAAGCACAAGTTACTGCAGGTGGAATTGACTTATCAGGCATAAATAATGATACCCTTGAATCTAAAAAAGTGAAAGGTTTATACTTTGCAGGTGAAATACTTGATGTTGATGGTGATTGTGGAGGATTTAATTTGCAATGGGCGTGGAGCTCAGGATATACAGCTGGGTATTTCAGTTCTATTATATAGGGATATATTGCAGAAAGGGAGAAAATATGAAAAGATTTTTAGAAAAAGTTTTTGGTTCTTATAGTGAAAAAGAAGTTAAAAGGATAGAACCAACGGTGGATAAAATTATTGCCCTAGAAAAAAATATGGAAGCCTTGACTGACAGCGAACTAAAGGCTAAAACAAAAGAATTTAAAGAAAGGCTTACTAATGGAGAAACTAAGGATGACATATTACCAGAAGCTTTTGCAGTTGTTCGTGAAGCTGCTTGGAGGGTTCTTGGACAAAAGCATTACAGAGTTCAACTTATCGGTGGTATAGTTTTACATCAGGGGCGTATTGCTGAAATGAAAACAGGTGAAGGTAAAACTCTTGTATCTACACTACCAGTTTATTTAAATGCATTAGAAGGTAAAGGGGTACATGTAATAACTGTTAATGATTATCTTGCTAAACGTGATGCTGATTGGATGGGTAAGGTTCATAACTTTTTAGGTCTTTCTGTAGGATGTATAATTCATGGAATTACTAAAAGTGATAGAAGAAAAGCATATGAATGTGATATTACTTATGGTACTAATAATGAATTTGGTTTTGATTATTTAAGAGATAACATGGTAATTCACAAGGAAGAAATGGTTCAAAGAAATCTTAACTTTTGTATTATAGATGAGGTTGATAGCATCCTAATTGACGAAGCAAGAACTCCTTTAATTATATCTGGAGAAGGGGAAAAATCAACTATCTTATATGATCAAGCTGATAATTTTGTTAAGACATTAAAGGGTAAAATTCAGGATCCAAATGAAAAGAAATCCAAAATGGATTATATTATGGGTGATGTAGAAGAAGATGATACAGTTGATTATATAGTTGATGAAAAAGGTAAAAATGTAACATTAACATCAAAAGGTTTAGAAAAAGCCGAAAGGTTTTTTAATATAGAAAATTTAGCAGATCAAGAAAATATGGAAATTTCACATCATATTAATCAAGCTTTGAAAGCACATAATACAATGAGAAAAGACATAGATTACATTGTAAAAGATGGTGAAGTTTTAATAGTTGATGAATTTACAGGCCGTATAATGTATGGTAGAAGATACTCAAATGGATTACATCAAGCTATAGAAGCAAAAGAAAAATTAGAAGTTAGAAAAGAATCAAAAACTCTTGCAACAATAACATTTCAAAATTATTTCAGAATGTACAAGAAGCTATCTGGTATGACTGGTACTGCAAAAACTGAAGAAGAAGAATTCCGAGAAATCTATGGCGTTGATGTTATTGAAATACCAACAAATAAAGATATCGTAAGAAAAGATTTAGGAGATGTAGTATATAAAAATGAACAAGGAAAGTTTATTGCTGTAATAAATGAAATTATAGAGAAACATAAAACAGGTCAGCCAATATTAGTAGGTACAATTTCTATCGAGAAATCAGAACTAATAAGTAAAATTTTAAAGAAACAAGGCGTTAAGCATGAAGTGTTAAATGCTAAGCAACATGATAAGGAAGCGGATATAGTTGCACAAGCGGGACGTTTTGGTTCTGTTACTATAGCAACTAATATGGCAGGTAGAGGTACGGATATAGTATTAGGAGGTAATCCTGAATATCTTGCAAAACATAAGATGAAATCTAAAGGGTTCTCTGATGAGGTTATTGCATTATCCGATGGCTTTGATGATACAGATGATGATGAAGTAGTAGAAGCTCGAAAAATGTATAAAAAGTTTTTAGAAGAATCAAAATTAGAACTTAAAGATGAGCAAGATAGAGTGAAAGAAATAGGCGGATTGCATATTATAGGAACTGAGCGTCATGAATCAAGACGTATAGATAATCAGTTGAGAGGTCGTGCAGGTAGACAGGGAGACCCTGGTTCAACAAGGTTTTTCATTTCATTGGAAGATGATTTAATGAGACTATTTGCAGGGGATAAAGTTAAAACAATTATAAATACACTAAAAATGCCAGAAGATGAACCTTTAGAAGCAGGAATGCTAACTAAAACCATAGAAACAGCTCAAGGTAGAGTTGAAGGTAGGAACTTTAATATAAGAAAACATGTTCTTCAATACGATAATGTTATGAATAAACAAAGAGAGGTTATTTATTCTGAAAGAAGAAGAGTGCTCCTTGGTGAAAATCTCAAAGATTATATAAATCATATGATTAATGAAATTATCGAACATGGTATAAGTATGTATACTACTGAAGAACGAGGCAATGATAATTGGGATATTAACAGTTTTGAAAAATATATAGCAGATACCTTTGCTATACTAATAAGTTTTGATGGTGATGATCCTGAAGAAATTACAAAAGAAAAACTAAGAGAAAAAGTTAGAAATGCAATAGGTAGACATTACGAAAGACAAGAAAAAGAATTTGGAGAAGAAACATTCAGAGAAATAGAAAGAATTGTTTTACTTAGAAACGTAGATACAAAATGGATTGATCATATAGATGCCATGGATCAATTGAGACAAGGTATTGGGTTGCGAGCTTTAGGAAACCAAGATCCTGTAAGAGCATATCAGGTTGAAGGCTATGATATGTTTGAAGAAATGACTGCATCAATACAAGAAGAAACTATTAAGATGTTAATGAGAGTAAGACCTCAAGAAAAAATTCAACGAAAAGAAGTTGCTAAAATTACAGGTATGAGTGGTGGAGATTTAGGTGGAACTGGAAAACCAAAACCTGTAGTAAAAAAAGAGAAAAAAGTTGGCAGAAATGATCCATGTCCTTGTGGAAGTGGAAAGAAATATAAAAAATGTTGTGGTAAAGACGAATAGAATGATTGTAGGTTGTGTAAAATATGCAACGCGGAACGCACTTAAGCGTTCCATACATTTGTTTTTGTCAATAGTTATAAAAAGGAGTTGATAATTTGATAGATTTGTATGAAATTAACGAAAAACTAAAAAAATTCAATGAAATATTAAATGAAGTAGGTGGTTCCCTTTGACTTGGAAAAGTTGAAGGAAGAGAACATATTACTTGAGCAAGAAATGCAGGAACCAGATTTTTGGAATAACCAAGAAAAAGCACAAAAGATAGCTCAGAAATTAAAAAGCAATACTAACCGTATGAATGATTATTTAAATCTTAAACAACAAGTAGAGGATATAGAGCTTTTATTAAAACTGATAATAGAGGAAGATGATGAAAGTCAGATTTCAGAAATAAAAAGTGATATGAAAGAAGTTGAAGATCAACTTGAAGCAGCTCGAATAGTTGCGTTGTTAAGTGGAGAATATGATAAGAATAATGCTATACTATCCATTCATTCAGGAGCAGGCGGTACAGAAGCTCAGGATTGGGCAGACATGCTTTATAGAATGTATACAAGGTGGGTAGAATCCCATGGATATAACTTAACAGTTCTTGATATACTTCCTGACACAGAAGCTGGAATAAAAAGTGTTACATTACTTGTAGAAGGTGAAAATGCATACGGATATTTAAAATCAGAAAAAGGAGTTCACCGTTTAGTTCGCTTATCTCCATTTGATTCATCAAATAAAAGACATACATCATTTGCGTCAGTTGATATAATACCTGAAATATCTGAAGACAATGATATAGAAATAAATGAATCAGATTTAAGAATTGACACATACCGTTCTAGTGGCGCAGGAGGTCAGCATGTCAATACAACAGATTCTGCAATACGTATTACCCATATTCCAACGGGTATAGTCGTTTCCTGTCAAAATGAAAGATCACAACATAGTAATAAAGCTACTGCATTAAGAATGTTAAAATCAAAGCTAATTGAAATCAAGGAAATGGAGCAAAAAGAAAAGATAGAAGATATACAAGGCAAATATAATCAAATTGCTTGGGGTAGCCAAATTAGGTCATATGTTTTTCATCCTTATAATCTTGTAAAAGATCACCGTACAAATGCTGAAATTGGAAATGTTCAGTCAGTCATGGACGGTAATATTGACATGTTTATGAATGAATATTTGAAAATGAAATCACTAAAACAATCGTAAGGTTTGTATTATACGCAAACCTCGAACGCATATAATGCGTATTCTACAGTTAAAATGGAGGGAGAGAGAATGGTGGATATAAACAAAATATTATGTGAAGAATTTAATATTAAGTTAAATCAAGTAGAAAACACTATTAAATTAATTGACGAAGGAAATACAATTCCTTTTATAGCAAGATATCGTAAAGAGCAAACGGGGTCTTTAGATGATATTGTTTTGAGGGATTTGCATGAAAGGTTAGTTTATTTAAGGAATTTACAAAATAGAAAAGAAGAAGTAATAAGATTAATAGAAGAACAAGGAAAACTTACTGAAGAACTTAAAAATGAAATTCTAAAATCTGAAGTACTTCAAAGAGTAGAAGATTTGTATAGACCATATAAACAGAAAAAGTCTACTCGTGCTTCTAAAGCAAAAGAAAAAGGTTTGGAACCATTAGCAAATATTATAATAGACCAAAATTTAGCAGATGGCGATTTAGATGAAATTGCTAAGCCTTTTATAGATGAAGAAAAAGGTGTAAAAAATGTAAAAGAAGCTTATGAAGGAGCTTGCGATATAATAGCGGAGAGAATTTCTGACAATGCTGATTATAGAAAGCATATTAGAGAAATATATTTAGTTGATGGAGTATTAACTACAGAGGCAGTTGACGAAGAAGAAAAAACTGTTTATGAAATGTATTATAAGTTTGAAGAAGATATTAAACGTATTGCAAATCATAGAATATTAGCTATTAACAGAGGAGAAAAAGAGAAAAAACTTAAAGTTAAATTAAATACTCCTGATGATAAAATAATAAATTACTTAATATCCAAGGAAACAAAAAGTGAAGTTTCAATAACAACGGATTACGTGATAGCTGCTATTGAAGACAGCTACAAAAGACTTATATCTCCATCTATTGAAAGAGAAGTAAGAAATATACTTACAGATAGAGCAGAAGGAGAAGCTATAAAAGTATTTGGTAAAAATACAAAAAATCTACTTATGGTTCCGCCAGTTAAAGATGTACGAGTATTAGCTATAGATCCTAGTTTTAGAACAGGATGTAAGTTAGCAGTTTTAGATGGAACAGGAAAATTTTTAGAACAAGGAGTCATATATCCTAATGAGCCAAGAAATGAAGTGGAAAAATCTCAGAAGATTATGACTGAAATAATAAAAAAATATGATATTGAAATTATAACAATTGGAAATGGAACTGCATCAAGAGAAACAGAGCAGGTTGTAGCAGATATGCTTTCTAAAATAGATAAGAAAGTTTCTTATACTATTGTAAGTGAAGCTGGTGCTTCTGTATATTCTGCATCGAAATTAGCGCAAGAAGAATATCCAGATTTAGATGTAACAATTAGAGGAGCTATATCAATAGGAAGAAGAATGCAGGATCCATTAGCAGAATTAGTAAAAATAGATCCCAAAAGTATTGGTGTTGGTCAATATCAACATGATGTTAATCAAACAAAATTAGGACAGGAATTAGACGGAGTAGTAGAAGACTGCGTTAATAGTGTAGGTGTTGATTTAAATACTGCTTCAACAGCTCTTTTACAGTATGTATCAGGTATAACCAAAACAATTTCTAAAAATATAGTTAAGTTTAGAGAAGAAAATGGTAAATTTCGTAATCGTAGTGAATTAATTAAGGTAAAACAACTTGGTGATAAAGCTTTTGAACAATGTGCAGGATTTCTAAGAATTAGTGATGGTGAGAATCCTTTAGATAAAACAGCAGTACACCCTGAATCATATGAAATAGCTGAAAAGCTATTAAAACAACTCGGTTATACATTAGATGATGTTAAAAATGGTAGTTTAAAAGATATTACCGAAAGAATAATGAAAATAGAAGTAAAAGAAGAGTCAAAAAAGGTAAAAGAGCCAAATAAAAGCAATAGACTTAAAGGTTTGGAATCTTTAGCTTTGTTAAATGTTAAAGAGGAAAAGAAACCTTTTAAAACTAGATACAATGATAGAATTAAAATTTTAGCAAATGATTTAAATATTGGTATTCCTACTTTAATAGATATAATAGAAGAATTAAAAAAACCTGGTAGAGACCCAAGAGATGAAATGCCAAAACCAATATTAAGAAATGATGTAATGAAAATGGATGACATAAAGGTTGGAATGCAGTTGACGGGAACAGTTAGAAATGTTGTTGATTTTGGAGCATTTGTTGATATTGGAGTTAAACAAGATGGACTAGTTCACCTTTCAGAAATGAGTGATAAATATATAAAAAACCCAATGGAAGTTGTTCATGTTGGAGATATAGTTAATGTAACTATAATAAGTATAGATACCGAAAGACAGAGAATTGGTCTTAGTATGAAAAAGGCAAAAAAGTAAGGAGACTTAAATGGTTACAACAGTAGTATTCGATTTTGATGGAACATTAGCAAATACAAATCAATTAATAATTAATTCCTTTAAACATATATATTCTGTATTTTGTAATAATGATTGTGATGAAGAATATATTATGAGTACCTTTGGAGAACCACTAGATACAACACTGAATAGAGATTTTGATAAATTCAACTTTGAGGACGTTATTTCATGTTACAGAGAATATCAAGTAGACAGGTTCAATGATGAAGTATATCTGTATGATACTGTAATAGAAACATTGGAACATTTAAAAAATAAAGGTATTAAAATGGGAATAGTGACCTCTAGAGTAAGAAAATCAACATTAGATGCAATTAAAAACTTTAACATTGAGCAATATTTTGATGTAATAGTCGCTGCAGATGATGTAGAAAAACATAAACCAAACAAAGAACCATTAATAAGGGCAATTGATGAGCTTAATAGCACTACAAAAGAAACATTGTATGTTGGAGATTCGAAATTTGATATGGAATGTGCTATTAATGCAGAAATAACGCCTGTTTTAGTTGGATGGCAAAAAAAATCCCAGGTCTTAGCAGAAGAATATAAGGTGAAATATGTACTTGACAAAATGTGGGATCTCATTGAATTAATTTAGCATTAAAAATAAATACATGTTAAATTTTATAAAAATAAAATCTGAATTATACTTTTTAGTTCAGATTTTATTATTTATAAATATAAATAGCAAAACATATTGATATTTTAATAATTTATGTAAAACGTGCAATATGATTATCGAGAAACGGTTGCATATTACATAAAGTAATGAAAAAGTAGGAACTAATAAAAAAATCACAAATATTTCTAAAATTCTCACACTGAACCAATGCATAACTATTAAACAAATGTTTAAAAAATCACAATATTTTGTAAAAATATTAAATGTTAATAAAAATTAATCCAAAATAGATTATTCAATGATATAATTAAATTAATAATAAAAATTACATATGGAGGCATATATGGAGCTTAAAAATTTGTTAGTAGAAAAAAATGAAGGAATTTGCACTGTAAAAATTAATAATCCTAAATCCTTAAATGCATTAAATGCAGAAGTTCTTGCAGAACTTGAATATATATTTGATTCTATTAAGGATGATAAGGAAGTTGATATTGTAATATTGACAGGAGAGGGTAAAGCTTTTGTAGCTGGAGCAGATATTGCTTATATGAAAGAACTAGACGCTGCAGGTGCAAAGAAATTTGGTGAAGATGGAGCCAAGGTTTTCAGAAAAATTGAAACTCTTAATAAAGTCGTAATAGCAGCAATCAATGGATTTGCACTTGGCGGTGGATGTGAGTTAACAATGGCATGTGATATAAGAATAGCATCTACAAAAGCAAAATTTGGTCAACCTGAGGTAGGACTTGGTATAACACCAGGATTTTCTGGAACTCAGAGGTTGCCAAGAATAGTGGGATTAGGCAAGGCAAAAGAGATAATTTTTACTGGTAGCCATATTAAAGCGGATGAGGCATATAGAATAGGACTTGTTAATAAAGTGGTTGAACCAGAAAACCTTATGGAAGAAGTAATTTCTATTGCTCAAAAAATCAAGTCAAATTCAAAATTAGCAGTAGCTTATTCGAAAGAAGCTATTAATAGAGGAATTGAAACTGATATAGAGACAGGTATTGCCTATGAATCTAATATATTTAGTTTATGCTTTGCTTCAGAAGATCAAAAGGAAGGTATGTCAGCATTTATAGAAAAAAGGCCTGCAAATTTCAAAGGAATATAATGGAAATAAAATTTCGACAAATTAACTTGATATTTTATATACAAGCTAGTATAATCGTATGTGGTGATATCAAGTTTTTTTAAAAATGTTTGGGTTAAATTATTAACAATGGGTAAATTTATGGGTTTAAGTAATTGTTAAAAAATTTGTAGCATAACTTAGTTATGCAAAAATAATAGGGAGTGAAATGATGAATTTTCAATTAAGCAAGGAACATGAAATGGCAAGACAGTTATTCAGAAATTTTGCTATCAATGAAGTAGAGCCATTAGCACAAGAAGTTGATGAAGAAGAAAGATTTCCTGTTGAAACTGTTGAAAAAATGAGTAAGTACGGTTTCATGGGTATACCATTTTCAAAGGAATATGGTGGACAAGGTTGCGATTATTTAACATATGCTATGGCAGTTGAAGAACTTTCAAAGGTTTGTGGAACTACAGGCGTTATAGTATCCGCACATACTTCACTTTGTGGCGGTCCATTAAATGAATTTGGAACTGAAGAACAAAAGAAAAAGTATCTAACAAAAGTTGCATCGGGTGAATGGATAGGAGCATTTGGACTTACTGAACCTGGAGCTGGAACAGATGCAGCAGGACAACAAACTAAAGCAGTACTTGATGGAGATAATTATATTCTAAACGGTACAAAAATATTTATAACAAACGGATCCTATGCGGATTGCTATATTGTTATGGCTATGACTGATAAATCTCAAGGAACAAGAGGTATTTCTGCATTTATTGTGGAAAAAGACTTCCCTGGTTTTTCAATAGGAAAAAAAGAATTAAAAATGGGTATTAGAGGCTCTGCAACATGTGAGTTGGTATTTGAAGACTGTATTGTACCAAAAGAAAATCTTCTTGGAAAAGAAGGACAAGGCTTTAAAATTGCAATGAAGACACTTGATAGCGGTAGAATAGGAATTGCTGCTCAGGCGCTTGGTATTGCACAGGGTGCTATTGATGAAACTGTTAAATATGTTAAAGAAAGAAAACAATTTGGTAGATCAATATCTAAATTCCAAAATACTCAGTTCCAGTTAGCAGATATGCAAGCTAAGGTAGATGCATCTAGACTTTTGGTTTACAGAGCAGCATGTAATAAAGACGCAGGTAAACCATATAATGTTGATGCAGCAATGGCTAAATTAATAGCAGCAGAAACAGCTATGGAAGTTACAACAAAAGCTGTTCAGCTTCATGGAGGATATGGATATACAAGAGATTATCCTGTTGAAAGAATGATGAGAGACGCGAAGATAACTGAAATTTATGAAGGAACTTCAGAAGTTCAAAGAATGGTTATCAGTGCAAATATGTTGAAATAGGGAGGCAAAGATAGTGAATATAGTAGTATGTATTAAACAGGTGCCTGATACAACAGAGGTTAGAATCGATCCAAAAACTAACACTTTAATAAGAGAAGGCGTACCAAGTATAATAAACCCTGATGACAAAGCAGGTCTTGAAGCTGCAATAAGAATTAAAGAAGAAAAGGGTGCACATGTAACAGCAATATCAATGGGACCTCCTCAAGCAGATTTAGCATTGAGAGAAGCATTGGCAATGGGTGCAGATGAAGCAATCCTTATTACAGATAGAGCATTTGGAGGAGCAGATACATTGGCAACTTCAAAAACCCTTGCTGCATCATTGAGCAAATTAGACTATGATTTAATTATTACAGGTAGACAAGCAATAGATGGAGATACTGCACAAGTTGGACCTGAAACAGCTGAACATTTAGGTTTAACAAACATAAGCTATGCAGAAGATATTAAAATTGATGGAGATTGCATCATTGTTAAAAGACAATATGAGGATAGATATCATACTTTAAAAACAAAATTACCTTGTTTGGTAACTGCATTAGCTGAATTAAACCAACCTCGTTATATGACTCCAGGCGGTATATTTGAAGCCTTTAGAGATAAAGAGGTAAAAGTTTGGACAGTTAAAGATTTAGACGTTGATTTAAATGAAATTGGATTAAAGGGTTCTCCTACAAAGGTTAAAAAGTCATTTACAAAAGGCGCAAAAACAGCAGGTAAAGTATTTAACTTAGAACCTCAAGAATCAGCTGAACTGATACTTGATAAAATGAAAGAAAAATTTATAATTTAGTAGGAGGAGGACAAAATGAATATTTCTGAATATAAAGGCATCTTCGTTTTTGCAGAACAAAGAGACCAAAAAGTACAAAAAGTAGCCTTTGAACTTGTAGGCAAAGGTAAAAAATTGGCAGAAGATTTAAATACAACTGTAACTGCTGTTTTGCTTGGAAAAGATATGAAAGACGAAGCAAAAAAATTGTGCTATGCAGGTGCAGACAATGTAATATATGTAGATGATGAATTACTTGATTTATATATGACAGAACCATATGTTTATACAATGAATCAAATTATATTAGATAAAAAACCAGAGATAGTATTATATGGAGCTTCTGCAATTGGAAGAGATTTAGCTCCAAGAATTGCATGTAGATTAAAAGCAGGATTAACTGCTGACTGTACAGGCTTAACAATTGAACCAGATGATAAAGATTCTGAAAAATTAAACTTAATGATGACAAGACCTGCATTTGGTGGAAATTTAATGGCTACAATTGCATGTCCTGATACAAGACCACAAATGGCTACTGTAAGACCAGGAGTTATGCAGGCATTAAAACCATCAGAATCAAATCCTGTAAATATTGAAGAATATAAATTAGAAATTCCAGCTGAATGTAAGAATGTTGAAATATTAGATGTAACAAAAATAATTCAGCAAAGAATGAACATTGAAGATGCTAAAGTATTAGTATCAGGCGGAAGAGGAATGCATGGTCCTGAAAACTATTCAATGCTTGAAGAATTGGCAGACATTCTTGACGGAACAATATCAGCATCTAGAGCAGCTGTTGATGCAGGTTGGGTACCAAAGGACAGACAAGTTGGTCAAACTGGTAAAACTGTAAGACCAAATCTTTATATAGCATGTGGTATTTCAGGAGCTATACAGCATTTAGCCGGTATGGAGGAATCTGATTATATTATAGCAATCAATAAAGATGAAACAGCTCCAATATTTGAAGTTGCAGATGTTGGTATAGTTGGAGATATATTTAAAGTTGTTCCACAGTTGATTGAACAATTAAAACAAGCAACAGTTAATAAATAATTGGTAACAAGTATTGTAAGGAAACTAATCCCTTCCTTATAAACATTAAAAAAGGTGAATAGCAATTGCTATTCACCAATTTTATATCTTTATTTATTTTATAATCAGAATGTACCTTTATTTCATTTGTTGGTTCTGCATTCCACTTGAACCACTCATTTGTCTTTGTGCCATTTCAACTAATCTCTTAGTCATGTATCCGCCTACGTAACCATTTTGTCTTGCAGTAAGGTTACCTTTATCTACTTGTTCATAGTTTGTTAAACCTAATTCATTAGCTATTTCAGTTTTCATTTGGTTTAATGCTTGTTTTGCTTCAGGAACTACAATATTGTTGCTTCCACTGTTGTTATTACTACTCATTTTGTCTCTCCTTTCTTAGTAGATGTAATATTATTATTGTCATTTGAATTTAATTTAACCATGTAAGTTATTGTATTATTGGTAATATATGTTGAGTTTTTTGAAATTTTAATTACCAAAATTAAAGTATGAATAGGGGTACCCACTTATATTAATAAATATTTAGACAAATCTAAACTGCCTATACATTTTACATGATTAAATTTTCAAAGAAGAAAATCAATTAATTGACTTTCTAACCTTATTATTAGCACTCTTGTTTTTATAATACATGGAAATTATATCTACAAAAGGTTATGAATAACCAAATAGACGATTTATTGATAAAAATACATAATTAATTATGTACTTTATAACTATTTTGTGTTAAAATAATAAAGATTAAGTAACTAAAATTTTAATGTTACATATTTTAATAATAAAATAAAAAAAGGAGGGTTAAAATTCGGAGAACTTACGAGACAATAGTATTATAGCGCCAGAACTTATTAATAAGTTGACGAGGACAGAGTTATCGAATATTCGGCGGATGCTCTGCGGTGTAGCTTCATCGATAAGGTTTTTACAAAAGTAACAGGTGACTGTTAAAACAAAGTGAAACCTTTAAGCTTGCAAATCTTTAATGAAATAACACATGTCAAAGTTTAAGTTTTCCCCAAAACAATATTTGTTTAAAAAAGTGACAAAAAAAATTTATTCGAGGAATCATATAATAATATTATCAAAATCTAATATTATTTATTATGGTGTGCTTGAAAAGAAAAAATTCGAGTATTATTTAATTTGAAAAAAAATAAAAAGAATGGAGAACTTATATGTGTGGAATAGTAGGTTATATTGGATTTGAAGATGTAAAAGAAATTATATTAGGCGGATTAGAAAAGCTTGAATACAGAGGATACGATTCAGCTGGTATTGCTATAGAGAATAATGATAATATGTATATATGTAAAGAAAAAGGACGTATAGCACAGTTAAGAGAATCTATAGATAAAAACATAACAGGAACAATTGGAATAGGACATACTAGATGGGCAACCCATGGAATTCCAAATAAAATTAATTCTCATCCTCATCAAAGTTATACAAAGAGATTTACATTGGTACACAACGGAATAATTGAAAACGAAGATGAATTGAGAAAAAAATATTTAAATAATACAAAATTTACCAGTGATACTGATACAGAAGTTATAGTTCAACTAATAGAGAAATTCGTTAATGATGGAGAGTCTGTAGAATTAGCAATCAGACATACTATGAGCGAACTTGAAGGTTCCTATGCATTAGCCATACTAGATAAAACTGACACAGATACTATATATGCAGCTAAAAATAAAACACCTTTATTGGCGGGTAAAGGAGAAGGTTTTAATATGGTAGGCAGTGATGCGATGGCAATGATTAATCATACAAATCAATTTTATGAAATTGAAGACAGAGAATTTTTGAAAATAACAAAAGACAATATTGAAATATACACAATATATGGTAATAAAGTAACTAGAGAGCCATATATAGCAGACATAGATTCTTCAGACATAGAAAAGGGAACATACCCGCATTATATGATGAAAGAAATTGAAGAACAGCCATTTGTTATGAGAAAAATTATGTCAGAGTATTCTGACGAAAAGGGTAACATGAAAATTTCCCCGGAAATAATACAAAATGTAAGGGAATGTGACAAATTATATATAATAGCTTGCGGTACTAGTTATCATGCCGGTCTCATTGGAAAGCAATTCTTTGAAAAAATTGCAGGAAAACCTACAGAAGTTATTATAGCCAGTGAATTCATTTATAATATGCCATTACTGTCAGAAAATCCACTTTTTATGTTCATTTCACAAAGTGGTGAAACAGCTGATAGTAGAGCTGTATTGGTAAAAGTAAAAGAAATGGGTTATAAAACATTAACACTGACAAATGTAAAAGGCTCAACTTTATCTAGAGAAGCAGATAGCACATTACTTTTATATGCAGGACCTGAAATAGCAGTTGCTTCAACGAAGGCATATACTGCACAAATAGCTGTATTAGCTATACTTGCAGCATCAGTAAATAATAAAATAAATATTGATATATTTAAAGAATTAAGTAAAATTGCATACACAATGGAAACCCTCTGTGATGATAAAGATAATTATAAAGCTCTTGCAGAAAAATATTTACAAAATAGTAGAAATTGTTTCTATATTGGAAGAAGTATGGATTACTTTATTTGTTTGGAAGCATCACTTAAACTTAAAGAAATTTCATATATACAAACAGAGGGATTTGCTGCAGGTGAATTAAAACATGGTACAATAGCTCTGATTGAAGACAATACACCAGTAATAGCTATAATAACTCAAGAAAATATTAATTTAAATACAAGAAGTAATATTAAAGAAGTTAAAGCTAGAGGTGCTGCTACAATGGTAATATCCATGCGTAAGTTTAGCCAAGAAACAGATCAAATAGTAATAGATGATGTAAATGAATTGCTTTCACCTTTAGCAACAATAATTCCAGCTCAATACCTAGCATATTATGCAGCTTTACTAAAGGGCTGTGATATTGATAAGCCAAGAAATTTAGCAAAGTCAGTAACAGTTGAGTAATGTAAAATAGGGTTTGAAGAATTTGTAGTCGTACAATAAAGTTGCAAAAATAAAAATGAATAATTATTGATAAAAATATAATAGTAAGTTGTTACACAAAAATCACTTAGAAGACTGAACACTATTAATTCTTTAAGTGATTTTTTATATATGTCAGTTCATATAGCATAAAGATTGCGAAATAACTATAGGATGAAAACTTGATTAATATGCTGTAGCAAATAAAAGACCACAAGAATACTTGTGTTTATATAGATATCAATTTATGAAAGGAGCTGTTCATTATGAAAAAAATATATATGCAGACTATTACATTAATACTGGGGGTTAATGTTATTTAACCTCTTGATAAAAATTGGAGGAAATATGAATAATAACATTACATTGAAAAAAATTGATGAATCAAATTTTATTGATTGCTTTAATTTGAAGTTAAAAAAAGGACAAGAGGAATATGTTTCACATCCTATTCGTAGCTTAGCACAAGCATATGTATATTATAGTCAGTGTATTCCTTTTGGTATATATTATGCTGAAAAAATGGTTGGATACGTAATGATTATATATGATTATGATGAAGAAACATATAATATATGGCACATGATGATTGATGGAATTGAGCAGGGAAAGGGATATGGACGAAATGCGTTAAATTGCGTATTGGAGTATATTCGTCAAAAACCATTTGGCAAATCTGAAGTTGTACTCTTAACTTGCAATCCAAATAATTTATCAGCGTATCATTTATATAAAAAAATGGGTTTTAAAGAGACAGGTAAAACTGATGAAGATGAAGTCGAATTGAAGATTTTGTTAAGTTAGTTTAAAGGATTAAAGGAATTCTTATTTTACTGTGAGAGTTCCTTTTAAAAAAGAAACATGATATTGAAAATTGTCTTAATACTATAGAACAATTACCATATATATTTTAAAATTATAACACAAATTTGCCACAATTATTGTTTATATTATAAATATAAATTAAAATAATTAAATGGAGGTTTGAAATGAAGCTTAATAAAATAATAATATCCGGATTAGCTGTACTTACTATAGCAGCTACGTCAATAACTGCATTTGCATTTACTTACAATTCACCTGCTGAAATAGTTGCTAATTTAGCAGGAAAACCTGTTGAGGAAGTGGTGGCAAATAGATATGAATCAAGCAAAACGTATGGTCAGATTGCTTATGATGAAGGTTTATGGGAAGAGTATAGAGATGAAATGAATGAAAGTAAAAAAGCTTTCTTAGATGAGAAAGTAACTGAAGGTGCAATTACACAAGAAGAAGCTGATCAATATTATAACAACATGCTTGAAAGACAAGAATTCTGCCATGGTAATGGAACAGGTGGATATGGTATGCGTGGATATGGATTCGGTAATGGCGGCCAAGGTAGAGGAATGGGTTTTGGCAGAGGTAGGCAATAAATAAGAGGAGCTATCTCAAAATAAAGTATAAATATTTTAAGGGAGATAGCTCCCTTTTTTTATTAAAAAAATAAAAAAAATCTTAAATGTAAAAATCGGTTAATTTGATATAAACACGTATATTTGCTATAATTGTATATATTTAAAATGTTATGAAAATTAAGATTAGCTATAATTTCTGAAAGGATTGCAATAATGAGATATATAAAAAAAATACCCTCTACAGATAAAGAATTGAGTGAAAAATTAATATCTGAGGGGTGGGAGAAAATAAAAGAACCATCTAATTTAGGTATAGCAACTTTATTGTCAGTACCTTTTATGTTAATAAATGGAATTATATCTATAGTTATTTTATTTTTTTTGTATCATCCATTGCAAGAATTTATATACAATAGCAAGCAAGGATTTAACATAAGTTTTACAATAAATCAATCTACACTTATATACGTTGTTATATTTTTTTTATTTATGATAATACATGAATTTTTACATGCTTGTTTTATACCTAATTTCTTGAAGTCAGAAAAAACTTATTGGGGGATTAATGGATTATTCGGATTTGTTTATACTACAGAAAAAATTAAAAAGAGCAGATTCTTAATAATTTCAATTATGCCATTTCTTTTGCTATCAATTATATTACCTTTCATTCTCAAAGATTTGGGGTGGTTAAATGAATTCACTATATTTCTATGTTTTGTAAATTCAGTAGGTTCATGTGTTGATTGTTTAAATATATGCATTGTTGGAATACAAGTTCCAAATAATTCATACATTGTAAATAACGGATTTGAGACATATTTCAAGTAATTTTCATTATATTTATTGTGCAGTTAGGTTGTTAGGCGAGACATTAAGGCCGTGGTGGGCTGAAAAGGCTTATTGCCAACATTCTCACCTTAAGGAAAATAGATGATAGATATATTTTTGTTTCCCATGTTAAAGGGGAAAGATAGTAATATCTTAAAATAAGAAGATGTTTTGTGTGAATTAATTTAATAATAGTAATTGAAAACTAAAGATATAAAAAAACATGTATCAATCAAGAAAATTATAATATACATGTTTTTTTATGCTTTAAAACAGCTGGAAAATATATTAAATATGGAAAAAATAACACGACTCTTAGATTTAATTAATTCAAAGGCTAAAATTACATAAAATTATGTCGAATATATATATAATGTTATTTATTGTTAAAATTATTATTATTTTCTAAATTATTTTTACCATAAAATTATGAGGTATATAAAACCTATAAAATATTATAAAAATAACTTTTTATAATATGTGTATGTAGGTAGATATAATTAAACATATCATTTTAAATCATAACGGAGGAAGCTTAATGAATTGGATTAAAGGTAAAGGCAAAGCCAAATTAAAAGACATTAAAGTAAAGGACAAAAACAAAGGTAAAGATAAGGGTAAAGGTAAAAAAATAAAAAAATTCAAATTCTGGGGTATTAGATCAAAACTTATTATTTATTTTTCAATTTTAATTTTTATTTCATCTATTACTTTAGGTCTTATATTATTACAAAGATCCAGTGAAGTTGTTACAGAAAAATCAGAAGAATCTCTAAGATTATTGGCAGAAGAGGCATCTAAGTTAACTATAAGCAGAGTAGAAACACATCAAAAAACATTGGATATGATATCTATTATGCCAAATATAAATTCAATGGATTGGGAAATACAACTACCTATTTTACAAAATTCAATTGAAAGTACTAATTTCTTAGATGTCGCTGTTGTTCAGCCTGACGGCTATGCGTCTTATACAGATGGTACTGAAACTTATTTGGGTGATAGAGATTATGTAATAAAAGCTTTAGGCGGAGAATCGAATGTATCTGATTTACTAGTTAGTCGTGTAACTAGCAAGGTTGTTGTAATGTATGCTACACCTATTAAAAAGGATGGTAAAGTAGTAGGAGCATTAATAGGACGAAGTGATGGAAATGCCTTAAGTGAAATTGCAGATGATACCGGTTTTGGAGATAGTGGATACGGTTATATGATTGATAATATTGGTACCATTGTGGCTCACCCAGATAGAGAAAAGGTAATGACTCAATTTAATCCAATTATTGAAGCAGAATTTGATGATAGTGTAAAATCATTAGCAACATTATTTGAAAAAGTGTTGGAAGAAAAAACTGGAGTTAGTAATTATTCTTATGAGGGTGTAGATTTAAATGCTGGATTCACATCTATTGAAGGTACTAATTGGTCATTTATTATTACTGCTAATCAAGATGAAGTATTATCTGCAATCCCTGAAATGCAAAAGAACGTTTTAAATGTAGTAATTATCTCTTTAATAGTTAGCGTAATACTAGTTGGATTAATTGGAAATTCAATTGCTAGTCCTATCGTGAAAGCTGCCCAACTTTCCAAAAGAATTGCTGACTTGGATATTACAGAAGATGTACCAGTAAAATTTAAAAAGAAAAAAGATGAAATAGGAGACTTATCAAATGCGCTTCAGGTTATTATTGATAGCCTTAGAAATATTATTAATGAAATAAGCAATACATCAGAACAAGTACTTGCTTCTTCAGAAGAATTAAGTGCAGCATCACAACAATCAGCTACTGCTGCTGAACAGGTTTCTCAAACTGTAGAAGAAATTGCAAAAGGTGCATTTAATCAAGCACAAAGTACAGAAGAAGGTTCTACTAAATCTTATGAATTAGGTAGAATTATTGAAAATGATCAAGAATATGTGAAGAGTCTAAATGATGAATCAAATAAAGTAACAGAAGTAGTTGATGAAGGATTAAAAGAAATTGATAATTTATATAAAATAACAGAAGAAAGTAACGAAGCAACAAACGAAATAAAAGAAGTAATATTAAAGACAAATGATAGTTCTAGTAAAATAGGACAAGCAAGTACTGTGATTTCTACCATAGCACAACAAACAAATTTATTAGCATTAAATGCAGCAATAGAAGCAGCAAGAGCTGGTAATGCAGGTAAGGGATTTGCAGTGGTTGCAGAAGAAATTAAAAATTTGGCACAACAATCAGCTTCCTCTACAAAGGAAATTGACGAAATTGTAAATGAATTACAAATTAATACTTTAAATGCTGTAAATACAATGGAGAGAATATTGACTATAACAGAACAACAAACAAATAGTGTAGTTAATAGTAAAGATAAGTATAAATTAATTAAAGAAGCAATGATGGAAACTGAAGAAACTGTAAAACAATTAAATGCTTCAGGGGATGAAATGGAGAAGATGAAGGATCAAATACTTGCAACAATGGAAGACTTATCTGCCATAGCAGAAGAAAATTCGGCTGCAACACAAGAAGCAACAGCATCTATTGAAGAACAAGCAGCTTCATCAGAAGAAATCGCAGGTTCAAGTGAAGGCTTATCAACTTTAGCGCAAAATTTACAAACTATTATTGCAAAATTTAAAATATAATATTTAATTAAAAAGTAATTATATAGTAAAAGCCCTTTCAATATATTGGAGGGGTTTTTTATTTAAGATAGTATTCATAGACAGATATAAGGAAATATATACCATATTTGTTAGATTTATTACTATTTTAAAGCTAAAATTACATAAAATTATGTCGAGTATATAGGGTAGAAATAACATATATATCATTTTTTAACAGAGGATATAATGTTTTAAATTATAATGGAGGAAGCGTAATGAATAGGATTAAAGGCAAAGGTAATAAAATGAAGAAAATTAAAATTTGGGGTATTAGATCAAAACTTATTATTTATTTTTCAATTTTAATTTTAGTGTCATCTATTTCTTTAGGACTTATATTATTACAAAGATCCAGTGAAGTTGTTACAGAAAAATCAGAAGAATCTCTAGAATTGTTGGCTGAAGAGGCATCTAAGCTAACTGTAAGTAGAGTAGAAACACAGCAAAAAACATTGGATATGCTATCTATTATGCCAAATATAAATTCAATGGATTGGGAAATACAACAACCTATTTTACAAGACTCAGTTAAGAATACAAATTTTCTTGATATAGCAATAGTTACACCTGATGGAGATGCTCATTATTCAAATGGTAATGTAAGTCAGTTAGGTGATAGAGATTATGTTAAAAAAGCATTAAATGGAGAATCAAATGTGTCAGATTTGATAATTAGTCGTGTAACTAATGAAGTGGTGTTAATGTATGCAGCACCTATTGAAAAAGATGGAAAAGTAATAGGGGCATTAGTAGGACGAAGTGATGGAAATAGCCTAAGTATGATTGCAGATGATACTGGTTTTGGAGATAGTGGATACGGTTATATGATTGATAATATTGGTACCATTGTGGCTCACCCAGATAGAGAAAAGGTAATGACTCAATTTAATCCAATTATTGAAGCAGAATTTGATGATAGTGTAAAATCATTAGCAACATTATTTGAAAAAGTGTTGGAAGAAAAAACTGGAGTTAGTAATTATTCTTATGAGGGTGTAGATTTAAATGCTGGATTCACATCTATTGAAGGTACTAATTGGTCATTTATTATTACTGCTAATCAAGATGAAGTATTATCTGCAATCCCTGAAATGCAAAAGAACGTTTTAAATGTAGTAATTATCTCTTTAATAGTTAGCGTAATACTAGTTGGATTAATTGGAAATTCAATTGCTAGTCCTATCGTGAAAGCTGCCCAACTTTCCAAAAGAATTGCTGACTTGGATATTACGGAAGATGTACCTGCAAAATTTAAAAAGAAAAAAGATGAAATTGGAGACTTATCAAATGCGCTTCAGGTTATTATTGATAGCCTTAGAAATATTATTAATGAAATAAGCAATACATCAGAACAAGTACTTGCTTCTTCAGAAGAATTAAGTGCAGCATCACAACAATCAGCAACTGCTGCTGAACAGGTTTCTCAAACTGTAGAAGAAATTGCAAAAGGTGCATTTAATCAAGCACAAAGTACAGAAGAAGGTTCTACTAAATCTTATGAATTAGGTAGAATTATTGAAAATGATCAAGAATATGTGAAGAGTCTAAATGATGAATCAAATAAAGTAACAGAAGTAGTTGATGAAGGATTAAAAGAAATTGATAATTTATATAAAATAACAGAAGAAAGTAACGAAGCAACAAACGAAATAAAAGAAGTAATATTAAAGACAAATGATAGTTCTAGTAAAATAGGACAAGCAAGTACTGTGATTTCTACCATAGCACAACAAACAAATTTATTAGCATTAAATGCAGCAATAGAAGCAGCAAGAGCTGGTAATGCAGGTAAGGGATTTGCAGTGGTTGCAGAAGAAATTAAAAATTTGGCACAACAATCAGCTTCCTCTACAAAGGAAATTGACGAAATTGTAAATGAATTACAAATTAATACTTTAAATGCTGTAAATACAATGGAGAGAATATTGACTATAACAGAACAACAAACAAATAGTGTAGTTAATAGTAAAGATAAGTATAAATTAATTAAAGAAGCAATGATGGAAACTGAAGAAACTGTAAAACAATTAAATGCTTCAGGGGATGAAATGGAGAAGATGAAGGATCAAATACTTGCAACAATGGAAGACTTATCTGCCATAGCAGAAGAAAATTCGGCTGCAACACAAGAAGCAACAGCATCTATTGAAGAACAAGCAGCTTCATCAGAAGAAATTGCTGGTTCAAGTGAAGGATTATCAACTTTAGCACAAAATTTACAAACTATTATTGCGAAATTTAAAATTTAAAATTAAGTTAAAAAGTATTTATATAGTAACATAATGAATGAATTTGAATATAATAATACAAGCTTTATAATAAAGGAATGGTAATATGTTTTGTTATATAATCCCATGGTTTGCCTTAGGATATGGGTTTGGAAAATGTAATGAAAGACGTAACGAGCGTAGATGTAGAAGAAATAGATTTTATGAACATCAGCATGAGAACAGAAGATACTAATATAAAATAGTATAGAGTTAATTGAAATAAATATTATATTAATTTAGTAACCCTTTCGAGATATCGGAGGGGTTTTTATTCAGAGGTAAACAAATTGTTAAAATATACCATAATTGTTAGATTTATTATAATTTAAAAGCTAAAATTACATAATAATAAGTCGATAATATATATAGAGTAATTTTTACTATGTTATAATTATTTTGGGTTAACACCCCCCATATAACCCAAAATATTATATAAAAACTTCTTCTTGGTAAATAACTATATTTATTAGGAAGAAGTTTTTTAATAAAAGTTATTTATAACCATTTTTTTTGTCTATTGCTTCTTGTTTAATTTCCCTTCTCATACCTTTTAAGGATTGTTCTCTTCTTTTGTTTTTTTCTTCTAATTCTCTTTTCATTTTATTATCTTCAGTGCTTTTAATAATATCCTTTGTTTCTCTGTAATTAGATATTGTGTTATCAATATTATTTTGAATTCTATTAACATTATCTCTTCTGTCATCTGGCTTTGGCTTATTGTTCATAATTTCTACTCCTTATATAATTTTTAAAATCATCAGTCTTATTAGTTTGTTATAAAATTATGTTCTTATACTATATAAAAATAGTTGGCAATGGTTATTATTGCATATGGTTAATTGTAACAAAGTTTGGCAATACTTGGTCTAATTTATATTGACTATTAAAATATCATATTATATAATAATAAAAACTTTAAAATTATATTGAAAACGAGAGATTTTTCGACTCAGCAATAATTACCGTAATTGGAGGTTGTGACTTGGCTACATTTGATGATTTTATGAAATTAGATATTAGAGTTGGTGAAATTATAAAAACAGAATTTTTTGAAAAAGCTAGAAAACCAGCATATAAATTATGGGTTGACTTTGGAGATGAAATTGGTATTAAGAAATCAAGCGCCCAAATTGTAGATTGTTATAAGAAGGAAGAACTAGTTGGCAAACAAGTTTTAGGAATTGTAAACTTTCCTCAAAGACAAATTGCAGATTTTATGTCTGAGGTTTTAGTACTGGGAATTTATGCCGAACAAGGAGTTGTTTTAATACAACCAGAACAGTCAGTGAAGAAAGGTGATAAATTAGGTTAATGATTAATAATAGTATATTAGCGAAAAATAATAAATTGTTTTAATATGGAGGTAATAATGGAGAAAGTACAATATGTATGTGTGAAATGTGGAAATAGGGAGTATGAAGTAGATCAATTTCAAGCAACTGGAGGAAACTTTGCAAAGATATTTGATGTGCAAAATAAGAAATTTACTACTATAAGTTGTAAACAATGTGGTTATACAGAGTTGTATAAAGGTTCTTCATCTGACGGCTGGAATATATTAGATTTTCTTATAAATTAACATTGACATTATCTTGAATTATAGTAAAATAAGATGTGGTGATGGAGTTCACCTTTAATCGCATAAATGCTAATGACTCCTACAAAAATAGATTTAAATTTATTTTTGTGGGATTTTTTTGTTTGTATTTTAAAAAAAGCATTGGAGAATTTTATGACAACAAGTTTAGGAATTATAGTTATTTTAGGATTATTAGCAAATAGAATATTTACGAAAATGAGATTACCTGGATTATTAGGCATGTTAATATTAGGAGTAATTATTGGTCCGTATGGATTAAACTGGATTGACCAGGAACTACTGAAAGTATCAGAAGATCTTAGACAGATTGCTTTAATTATAATTTTATTGAGAGCAGGGTTAGGAATAAGTAAAGATGATTTAAATAAAGTTGGTAGAACTGCAATAAAACTAAGCTGTATTCCAGGATTAATAGAAGGCTTTACTATAGCGTTCCTTTCAATGAAATTACTCGGTTTTACCTTTATACAAGGAGGAATTTTAGGATTTATTATTGCTGCAGTATCTCCCGCTGTTGTAGTTCCTCAAATGTTAGAATTAATTGACAAAAAAATAGGAGTTAATAAAAGTATTCCAACTTTAATTTTGGCAGGTGCTTCAATAGATGATGTATTTGCTATAACTGTATTCACAACGTTTTTAGGATTATATAGTGGTAAGCATGTAAATATAGGTATACAAATTCTTAATATACCTGTATCTATTATTTTAGGTGTTATATTAGGTTTTTTAATTGGATTGATAATGATTAAATCATTCAAGAAGTATTTTATAAGAGATACTAAAAAAGTTTTGTTAATACTAGGTTCTGCTATATTACTTACAGCAATTGAAGATCTTTTAAAAGATAAAATTGAAGTAGCAAGTCTTTTAGGGGTCATGACAATAGGCTTTATAATACTTGAAAAAACACCTAAAGTGGCGAAAAGATTGTCGGTTAAATTCAATAAGATATGGATTTTTGCAGAAATTTTATTATTTGTATTGGTAGGTTCACAAGTAAACATAAATGTTGCATTTAATGCTGGGTCAATAGGACTTATAATAATATTTGTAGGTTTAATTGGAAGAAGTTTTGGAGTAATATTATCTACATTAGGAACAGATTTAAACTGGAAAGAAAGATTATTTTGTGCGATTTCATATTTGCCAAAGGCCACTGTTCAAGCTGCAATAGGTGCAGTTCCACTGTCTTTAGGAGTAAAATCAGGAGATATTATATTAGCTATAGCAGTATTATCAATATTAGTTACAGCACCATTAGGTGCCATAGGTATTAAAGCATCAGCTAAGAAACTATTGAAAATTTAATAATATCAAGCAATTTGATAATTTAGGTTTATATGTTTATGAATATTATTATGATATAAGATGTATTAATAAATTTAATAAATCATAAAGACATTGAATTAATCATACCTTATAAGAAAGATATTAAAAAAGGTTTGGTGATGAAATGTCTTCTTTTTATACTAGTGTTATACATAACTTTTTAATTGCCTTCGGAGTAGTTGTAGGTGCAAGTATTTTTTCTGGGATAGGAGCAATAATTACAAACCATCCACCATATAAAGCAATGATTGAAGTTGCCAGTTCAATAAAGATATGGGCTATAGCTGCTTCTTTAGGTGGAACTTTTTCATCACTTACAGTTATAGAAAAAGGGATTTTTGAAGGTGAAATAAGAACACTGATAAAGCAAGCTTTATATATACTTATATCTCTAATTGGGGCTAATGTAGGATATGGTTTTATCAGACTTATCCAAAGGTGTAGTGAAATATGGGGAAATTAAAAGAAAGCTGTTTAAAATTTATTTTTTGCTTTATAGCAGGATTATTATGGGGGGTACTAATTGGTTCTGTAATAATGAGTATTTTAGTAAGTTATAGAATGGATTTGTTTTATGAAGAAATTGCGTATTTGAAAAATACTATAGTTGATAAAAATGAAAAACTTGAAAAGCTTGAAAAGTCAATAAATAATTATAATTTTATCCTTAAAGATATAGAAATCATATTAGACTTTGGTGAAGTCCAAATTTCCCAAATTGATAACATTGAAATAGAAAAAGTTATAAAGGAAAAGTTTAATTCTTCTATAGGAAAAGAAGTAAAAAATCTTGATGCCGAAATACTTGAACAAGTAATAGATAATAGAATTTTAAAGTTTGATGATGCTGAGTATAAATTAAATGTAATTAAACTGGTACTTACAGATATATTGAAACTATGGATAGAAGTCGAGTTGATTACTATTCAATAATTCATTAAAAAATATTATTCTTCACTTCGTAGAGAATTACATATAAATATAACTTAACTTTATTGATTTATTTTAGAAAAATAATGAAATAGCACAGTAAACTAATAATAAAGACATAATGATATTTATTATCTTAACATTTTCAGCAAGAAAACTTTGGAATATTGAACCAAACAGTGCCCAACAGCAAGTTGAAATAAAACTCATAGTTGATAGAAATAGTGCAAAAAGTAATAGTATAAAAATTGAACTATA
Organism: Sedimentibacter sp. MB31-C6; assembly: GCF_035934735.1. Lineage (NCBI taxonomy): Bacteria > Bacillati > Bacillota > Tissierellia > Sedimentibacter > Sedimentibacter sp. MB31-C6. The sequence continues at coordinate 684,569 of NZ_CP142396.1, read as the reverse complement.
GTATGGAACAATAAAGGTTGAAACAGTTGTAATTGCATAAAGAATTACTTTTGGATTTGCAAACTGTAGCAATAATCCATAAATAAAAGTATTTGTGTGATTTTTAATTGTTCCATTATTATCGTTTATAGGTTTGCTTTTAAATGTCTTCCAAGCCAGCCACAATATATAAGTAGCACCAATGAAAGTCATAATCGGTTTAATAGTAGGAATAAGATTGATAAGAGTCATACTAAAAATATTACATAAATTAATTATAATGAAAAATCCAAAGAAAACACCAATATTAAAAAAAATACTTTTTTTGAATCCATATCTACTAGAATTAGACATAGACATTATATTATTAGGTCCAGGTGTAAAGGTTGTAACAATTACATAAGATAAAAAAGCAGGTACATTAGGCATATTTATTACCTCCATATTTTAGAGTGACAAAAATTATATTTCTTGGGAAATATTTTTTATTATTATATCACAATGAGAAGTTTTAGCAAATAGTAAAATAATGCGATCGCGGTATGCATTCAGTTCATAGCCTACAATGTAGGGGATGCATTGTAGGCATACCGATTTTTCGTGATACTTATATAGATAGTCTGCTTGTTATAGAATAATAATTTATCCAATTGTATTAATGCCACTATTATTATATAATGTATAAAAGCTTAGGAATAAGAGGTGGCAATATGCAATTAATGAATAATCTTTTTAATGGTAAAGGTTATATAGATGGTATAACAATTATAGATTTAGAAGGAGAAATTCTATTTACAGCAAAATTTAATAATAAATTAAACTCCGGAAGTAATGAGAATTATGAAGTAGTTGGTAAGAAGTTCTTAGATGTTTATGAAAACCTCGATGAAAATACAAGTTCTACATATAAATCAATGACTTTAGGTGCTCCTTTATATACAGAAAAACAGAATCTCAAATCAAAAGGAAGAAAAGAGATAAATATTACATCCCTGTCCATTCCTATTAAATCAGGAAGTAAAATTGTTGGTGCTATAGATTTATCTGTTAATGAGGATGATTTTGAAAAGGATAATATAGAAATAAGTTCTAAAGATTTTCAGAAAAATATTCAAGATCATATTAATATAGAAACATTTGAAAATAATAAAGTCAATAAACTAAAAGGAAAAGATAATAAAGCAGTTTACGAAACTGACAGTATAATTACAAATAACAAAAAAATGATAGAATTAAAAGAATATATTACAATTGCAGCTGATTGTGATTTGCCTACATTAATTTATGGTGAAACAGGAACTGGTAAAGAGCTTTTTGCCCAAGCTATTCATAATTCAAGCAATAGAAAAAATAAACCTTTTATAGCTCAAAATTGTGCAGCCATACCTGAAAATTTATTAGAAAGTATTTTATTTGGTACATCAAAAGGAGCATTTACAGGGGCGATTGATAATATAGGATTATTAGAACTTGCTAATGGAGGAACTTTATTATTAGATGAAATTAATTCTATGCCTATACATTTGCAATCAAAACTACTGAGAGTATTACAAGACGGAACTTTCAGGAGTATAGGCTCAAAGAAAGAAAAAAAAGTAGATGTAAAAATAATAGCTGCTTTAAATGAAGAACCATTAAAATCAATTGAAGAAGGACACTTAAGACGTGATATATATTATAGATTAAGTGTTTTAAATATAAACATACCTCCTTTGCGTGAAAGAAAAGATGATATACCTATTTTGGTTAATTCTATAATATCTAAGTATAATATTGTATTGAATAAGAATATTAAATATGTATCAAGGAATTTATACCATAATTTAAGTAAGTATGATTGGCCAGGTAATATTAGAGAATTAGAAAATGTAATAATATATGGATTAAGTACTGTTAGTAAAGATAAAGAAAAGTTAGAATATTCTGACATAGAGAAAAAAATCAATGAATTAACTGAGCTTAATAGCGATGTGAAGCTTAATATGGTAGAACCATTAACTGCAATGATTCAGAATTATGAGAAAAGCATAATCGAAAAGACTTTAAAGCAGGTTGACTTCAATGTATCTAAAGCTTCGAAAATTTTAAAAGTCCCTAGACAGACATTACAAAGAAAAGTTAAAAACTATGATTTGATTTAAATAATTAGAAATCGATAGCCCACATATGAGCATGGCAGTGCCCATGTGTGGGCTATTAAATATACTTATTTAAATGTTAAAACTGAACGATTGATTGAAATTCTGTACATTTTCTATTGTAAAAACAAATACTAAAGCATGGCATATAACTTGCAATATTTAATATGACTAAATAAATTTACAGGAGGCATATTGTGATATTTGGTGTTTTAAAAGATATTAAGAATGGAGAGTACAGAGTAATTGCAACTCCGTCTGAAGTATCAACTATTATTGATGATGGACATAAGGTATTAGTTCAAAAAGGTGCAGGTGAAAAAGCTGGTTTTGCTGATGAAGATTATGTAAAAACAGGAGCTGAAATTGTAGACACAATGGAGGAAATATACTCTAAATGTGATTTGGTAGCTAAAGTTAAAGAAATAGAGCCATGTGAGTATGATTTATTGCGAGAAAATCAAATAATATTTACATGTATTCATCCTGCGGCACATGAGGAAGAAGTTCAAGCATTGTTGGATAAAAAGGTAATTGCATTTACTGCAGAAGATTCTCATAGATATGGTTCACCAAATTGTGAAGCTGCAGGAAAACAAGGTGCTTTAATGGGATTAGAATCACTTCTATCTATTAATGGAGGAAGTGGTAAATTTGTAAGTGGTTTAGCTGGAGCCCCTGGTATTAAAGTTTTAATATTAGGAGGAGGTATAGTAGGTAAAAGTGCATTACAGGTATTACAATCTTTAGGAGCTTGGGTAACTGTAATGGATGTTAATATAGCTACTTTAAGAGAAATTGGTAAATTATACAATGAAAAGGTTAATACTCAAATATCAAACAAATATAATATTAAAAAAATGTTGCCCGAAATAGACTTATTAATCAATAGTGTTAAATGGCCAAAAGGCAAAAATGATTTTTTAATTGACAGAGAAATGGTTAAAATGATGCCAGAGGGTTCTGTTATAGTTGACATAAGTAATGATTATGGAGTAATTGAAACATTCCATGAAACGACACATGAAAATCCAAGATACGTGGAAGAAGGAGTTGTTCATTATTGTGTTGGAAATATACCAGGAGCAATAGCTAATTCTACTACGATTGCTTATGCAGCTTCTGTAAATCCTCATATAAGGAATATTTTAAATTTAGGCATAGAAAAGGCATGTGCTAAGGACGGTTTCTTGAGAAGAAGCTTGACATCATATAAGGGATATTTGACACATGAGGAGACAAGTGCTATTCAAAATAGACCGTGGATTAAACCTGAAGATATATTAAATATATCTAATGAAAAATTAGATCCAGCACCACCTGCAACTGTTACCAGGTCAGAAAACTTTATAAAGTTATAAAGTTATAAATTTATTATTTATAAATTGAAATAAATACAATAATAGTTCCCTCATAACTACTAATATGAGGGGAAAAATAGGAGGAAGAGAAATGGAAGAAGTATTGAATTTAGGTATTTTATCACTTATACCTGCCGTATTAGCTATTGTATTATCATTTGTAACGAGAAATACTGTAATATCTTTAATGATAGCATGTATATCTGGAACTTTATTAGCAGGACAGGGATTAATGGGATTTCCTACTTTATTAAAAACAAGTTTAGGTTCAACGAGTTTTTCATGGGTTATGTTATTAAATACTTTTATAGGAATATTAGTAGCTTTTTTTCAAAAAACCGGTGCTATTCAAGGTTTTGCTCAATATATTCAAGATAAACAATTAAGTAGAAGAGCAATTCAATTAGTAGCATGGGTATTAGGTATGTTTGTTTATTTTAGTGATTCATTTAGTCCATTATTTGTAGGTACTACAATGAGAAGTATTTCAGATAAAGCTAAAATATCAAGAGAAAAATTATCTTATATAGCTGACTCAGGAGCAGCACCAGTAAGTGTTTTAGTACCTATTACAGGATGGGCAGCATATTTAAGTGGATTAGCTATTGGAGTTGGAGCTATAGTTACTCAGGAAGATGCTACACAGTTATTTATTAAAGCTATGCCATTTAATTTTTATGCATTAATAACAGTTGCTTTTGTAGGATTAGTAGCAGGTGGAGTAATAAAAGATTTTGGTCCTATGAAAAAAGCAGAAGAAAGGGCTATAAATGAGGGCAAAGTTATAAGAGATGGTGCTAATCCATTAATAGGTAAAGAGTTAACAGATATGGAAGCTTATCCAGGAATTAAACAAAAAGTATTCTTAAACTTTGTATTGCCAGTTATTATGATTGTAGTAATTGCTGTGGGTACTTATGTTACGTTAAAATCAGCTAAAACAATGGAAGCATTTTTGTTTGTAATTATATTTATGGGAATTAGTATGTTTATACAAGGTATACCATTTAAAGAAATAATGGATACAGCTACAGATGGTATAAAAGGAGCTATTCCTGCAGTAATTATTTTAGCATTAGCCTATTCAATAAATTCATTAAGTAAAACTATGGGAACAGCTAATTATATTATTTCAGTTAGTGAAGGATTTTTAACTCCACAATTGTTGCCAGCAATAATCTTTATTATTTCAGCAATAATGGCTTTTTCAACTGGTTCATCTTGGGGAACATTCGCAATATGTATGCCAATAGCATTACCTTTAGCATTTAATTTTACAGGTGGAGTTGTAACGACGTTAGTAGTTGCATCATTTTCTGCAGTTGCAGGTGGTGGAGTATTTGGTGATCACTGTTCACCATTATCAGATACAACAATCCTTGCCTCTACAGGGGCGGCAGCAGACCATATAGACCACGTAAAAACACAAATACCATATGCACTTATTTGTGGTGGTATAGCATTAATCGCTTATTTGATTATAGGTTTTACAAGCATGTAGTTAAAACAATTTTACTGTAGGGACGCATTGCACACGACCGCAGAGTATTTATGATATCCTCACTGTAGGGGACGCATTGCATGCGTCCCGCGGTATGCATAAAATGCATACCCTACGATTTACATTTTAAAAGCATTGCAATATTGCAATGCTTTTGTTATTTTTTCTTTTAATTTAATTTTGGAAGTAAAATACATTGAAAAAATTGTCATATTAATGTAGAATTATTTTAATAGTAATTTATTTTAACATTGTAAAGTTAGCAAAGGAAAGGTGGAGTAAATTTGAAGAAAAATAGTTTGCTAGCATTAATTGTGCTTTTTATAGTATTATTTTCCTCAATAAATGTTTATGCTGTTACAGATTATAATGAATACGCAGATAGCTTATTTGACTTAGGTGTTTTTTTGGGTACAGAAAATGGATTTGAGTTAGATAGGGCTCCTACAAGGGTTGAAGGAATTGTTATGTTAATTCGATTATTAGGTGCTGAAGAAGATGCAAAAACAATGTCCGATTTAAAAATACCATTTACAGATGTTCCTGATTGGGCTAAAGGTTATGTAGCTTATGCTTATGAAGAAGGTCTTACAAAGGGAATAAGTGATACTAAATTTGGTTCAAATAATACACTAGAAGCAAAAGCATATATTACATTTTTACTAAGAAGTTTAGGATATGATGACAGTGAAGGAGACTTTACATATATAAATGCACTAAACTATGCTTTGAAATTAGGTTTAATAGATACAGATATGTATGGAACTTTAGCAAGTTCAACATTTTTACGTTCTCATGTTGCAAAAACTTCATATGATACTTTGAAGTTTCCATACAAAGGCAAAGATGCACTTTTAATTGATATTTTAATTGTTGATGGTAAGGTAGATGAAAATATCGGTAACAAGTTTAAAGAAAAGATAATATCTGAAACAATTAAACAAGAAAAAGATACTGCTGAAGTAGCAGAAAATGTTAAAAGTATCGTAATGTTATCTTGCTCAGTACCTGAAGGAACTAGTCAAGGTAGTGGTGTTATAATAAGTTCCGATGGTGAAATAATAACTAACTATCATGTAATAAAAGGTGCAAAGGAAATAACAGTTTATTTTAATGACGGAAGTGTTTATTCTGAAGACGTTTATATACAAGATTATGATGAAAATTTAGATTTAGCAGTTATTAAAGTAGATAAAACAGACCTAGAATCAGTAGATATTGGTGATTCTAAAACACTTAAATTAGGAGAGTCTGTTGTTGCAATAGGTAGCCCATATGGGTATTTTAACACAGTAACTGAGGGTATTATATCTGCAATAAGACAGAATGATATTCAAATATCAGCAGCTATTGGCTCTGGTAGTAGTGGTGGAGGACTCTTTAATAAAAATGGAGAATTAATAGGTATTGTTTATGCTAAGTTTACTGAATCTGAAAACATGGGTTTTGCAATTCCTGTAAATTTACTTGAGGAGGTTTCAGATAAAGATTTAATTCCAGTTGATATTTTTGGAAATGATACAACTTCTTATGAAAATGAATTATATCCACCAAATAATATTGGAATAGTAGATGAAACTGATGATACTGTATATATTAATTGGGATCCAGTTCCAAATGCTGATTATTACCATTTTTATTATCAAGTTGATGGAGAGAGCTCATACTGGTATGATGAAGATAATGATTCGAAAATAAAGTTCTATTATGATGACGAGTATAGTGCTGAATATTATGACTTGGAGAATGGTATTAGATATAATATAATTGTAACAAGTGTTAAAGATGGTATTGAATCTAGCGATAGTCAGGTGTTTAGCTTTGTAAAAGGAGAAGAAGAAACATATTCTATTTATTATGATGCACATAATGGAGTACCTGATTTTGGTAAAATAACAAATTGTGAACCTTACATTGCACTAGATAATTCATATACATACAATATTTTAGATGTAGAACCAGATGATTTAGAACTATATTCATCTTACTTATTATCTAATGGATTTTATTATAGTAATAATTTTTATGACGAAAGTGGTAATGAAGTGTTGGTCTTTAGCAATAAGAGTTTAGGCAAAGAAGTTATGTTTGGACTATCACAATTAGCAGATACTACAGTATTTATTGTAGTAATATATGATATATAACATAAGAGAGGTATAAACAGATGATTAAGGAATTTCAAGGTGTATTTCCTGAAATAGATAAAAGAGCATATATAGCAGATGGAGCACAAGTAATTGGAGCAGTAACCTTAGAAGAATATTGTAGCATTTGGTACAATACTGTAATAAGAGGAGATGTTAACAGTATTAAAATAGGAAAGTATACAAATATTCAAGATAATTCAGTAGTTCATGTTGAAGGGGACAATCCTACAATAATTGGAGATTATGTTACTGTAGGACATGGAGCAATAATACATGGTTGCGTAATTGAAGATCACTGCTTAATTGGTATGGGTTCAGTTATATTGAATGGAGCTGTAATAGGTAGAGGCAGTATTATTGCTGCGGGAGCAGTAGTCAAAGAAAATGCAATAATTCCTCCATTTTCAATGGTAGTAGGTATACCTGGAAAAGTGATAAAGACTATTCCTGAAAAAATAGATAATATACATGCTCAAGCAGTTAAATATAAAACTTTATGGACTAAACAATATGGTATATTACCAAATGCAGGTGGAGAAATATATAATAATGAAGATATAATATAAAAATATTAAGACAATAAGGAAAAGACAAAAGAGGGAAAAATGAGCGTATCAATATCAAGGGCGATATTACATATTCTAGATACTAGTCTAGGAGTACCAGTATTATCAGAGAATCTCATGTCATTAGGTGAAGATATGAGAGAATATATAGAAAAGCATATATTAAAATGTTACAATGATGCAGATTTGAAAAAAACAAAATTTATAAATGAAGACGGTTTTTTTTATAAAAATATTAAAGAATATATAGATAAATTTGAGTTTAAAAAATTTACAAAAGAAATATCAGAATTTTTTTATAAATTAATATCAGAAAATCCAGATATAAAAACATGTGACCTTTTGTTTGTGCAAGCTAATGTTTATAATAAAGATTATATGATAATTATGAAATTAAATTATAAAAAAGGTTATATTCATTACACTAAAGAAGAAGAAGGGGCTAAAAATATTATAATTGAGCAACCTTGTTCATTACCTTCAGCAACTCAGAAAATAGATGAAGTTATCTTTGTAGATCTTAATAACTTTGAAGTTTTTGTTAAAGAGAAAAAGTGTCAGGTATATAATGAACCATGTTATTATATATCAAAATATCTACTTGGTTGTAAAGAAGAAAAATCAGACAAAGAAAAGGTTAAGATAATTACTGATACAACTGATAAAATAATTAAAGAATACTATGATGATGATATGATTATGAAAAGTCAGGTTAAAAATATTATCAGAGAAAATGTTGAGGAATCTTTAAATATTAATTTAGATCAAATATCAGAACAAGTTTTTAAAGACCAAAATATTAAAAAAACATATAATGAAGAAATTAGGACAAAAGGTATAAAGGAACCAGAAGTAAAAGTTAATTTTAACTATGCAAACAAAATCAAAACAAAGCAGAAAATAATTACAGATGAAGGTATAGAAATAAATATACCTTACGAAATGATAAGTGATACAGACAAAGTTGAATTTATAACAAATACAAATGGAACTATTTCAATTGTTTTGAAAAACATTGATAGTATTATAGATAAATGATGTAAACACAGATGATATTTTCATCTGTGTTTACATTTAAATAAATGTTATAAATTTTCCTATATTTGACTATTAGTTTATAGTGTAGTACAATGAAATTATGTCAATTTTGTAATGATTTTACATTTGAATGATATAAATATAAGCTGATATAATAACATAGGAGGTATGTAATGGGATTTGTAGGAGAATTAGTAAAACATGTTGTTTTTGGTGAAGGGAAAATAATCGAACATAATAATGATTTTATAAAAATTAGTTTTAATAATGATGATGTAAAGGATTTCATATATCCAGATGCTATTGGGGTATATTTAGAGCTGGAAAATAAAGATTTGTTAAAACAAGTTGAAGAAGATAAAAATACAAAAATAAAAATAGAAGAAGAAAAGAAATTAAAGGAAGAATTAAAAAAACAGCGTGAAATAGAAGAAAAGAAAATTGAAGAAAAAGACAATGTAAAGAAAACTAAAAAAGTGAAAACTGACTCTAATGTAGCATTTAAATGTAATTATTGCGACGGTGGTAGTAATAATGATAGCATTGGATATAAAGGTGTTTGTAGTGATGAGATAATTAATTATAATGTTAATAACATAAAACATATATGGTGTAGAGATCCTGATTGTGATTGTTACCAGTATCTACATAATGATATTTCTAGGGAATATCTTGAATCGAAATGTAAAAAGGCAAATGTTTGTTATGAAAGTCAAATGTTAGTAGATTGGCGTGCTTTTGCAGGGGTAAATCATAGTGGTGCCAACAAAGGAAAACCAAGAAAACTTAGAAATGTCTGCTCAAATAGCTTAGCGCTATTAACTACTAGATTGCCTAATGATAAAGAAAAAAACAGGTTTATTTTTGCTGCATTCTTAATTTTAGAAAACTATGAAGGTGATTATAAAGAAGAAGGGTATATAGCAGCAAATGAAAGATATAGGATAGAGTTATCTCTCGAAGAAGCTAAAAAACTAAAATTTTGGGATTATTATTTCAATCAAAAAAAACCTGAAAAAATAGTATTTGGTAGTGGACTATATAGATATATTTCAGATATTCAAGCAGCACAAATACTTAAAAAAATATGTGAAATTAAGAAAAATACTGCTGATGAAGAATTGGCTACAAAGTTTTTTGAACATTACTGCAATATTAAAAATTTAGATATTAAAGAAATACCTAATCCAAATGGACCGTTACAAAGAGTTGCATGTGCAGTTTAGTGTCATTGTCTTGGAGGGAATCATGTACAAAATTATGATAATAGAAGATGATTTTACAATTGCTAAAGCACTAAAAAATCATCTGCAATCATGGGATTATGAGGTTATTTATATAACAGATTTTAAAAATATTGTTGAGCAATTTTTACAACATGAACCTCATTTAATATTGCTAGACATTACTTTGCCTTATTTTAATGGATTTTATTGGTGTAGCGAAATTCGTAAACACTCTAAAGTTCCAATTATATTTATTTCTTCTGCATCAGATAATATGAATATAGTTATGGCTATTAATATGGGAGGAGATGATTTTGTAGCAAAACCTTTTGATATAAATGTTATTACTGCTAAGGTTCATGCGTTAGTAAGGAGAACATATTCTTTTCAAGGTATGGTAAATATAATAGAACATAAAAATGCTATATTAAATCTTAGTGATACTACGTTAACATATCAAGAACAAAAAATTGATTTATCAAAAAATGAATATAAAATAATGCAGATTTTATATGAAAATTTAGGCAAAGTAGTATATAGAGATGCAATAATGACAAGATTATGGGAAAGCGATAGTTATATTGATGATAATACATTGACTGTAAATATGACAAGACTTCGTAAGAAACTCGAAGAAATAGGATTAAGTAATTTTATTGAAACAAAAAAAGGTATGGGATATATCATAGAATAACTTAGAAAGGAAAAAATATGGATAATAACAATATCTATTATATATTGAAAGAATATATAAAAAAAAATATCATAAATATAGTTGGATATTGTTCATTCATATTAATTTTTTCTATAGTTTTTTATTTATATTCAATTAATCTTGATGCTATTCTTTATGGAACATTGTTATTTTTAACTATTGCAATAATTTTAATTAGTTATGATTTCTATATATTTTATAAGCAGCACATTAATTTAACTAAAATATTAGATAATGGTATTATAAGTATTACAAGCATACCGTTATCTATAAATTTATTGGAGAAGGATTATATAGAAATTATAAATCAATTATTAAATGATAAGGTGCAGTTGGAATCTAAAGCAAAAATAAAATATCAAGAAACTATTGATTATTATACAATGTGGGTTCATCAAATTAAAACACCTATTTCTGCAATGAGATTATTATTGCAGTCAGAAGAAAACTGTATAAACAAAAAATTAACTTTAGAACTTTTTAAAATAGAGCAATATGTGGAAATGGTTTTATGCTATTTGCGTTTAGAAGATATGTATTCAGATTTAAGGTTAGAATATATAAGCTTATCAAAGGTTATAAAACAGGCAATAAGGAAATATTCTACGATGTTTATTTATAAAAAAATGAAATTAGAATTTAACGAACCAGACTGTCAAGTTCTTAGTGATGAGAAATGGTTAGTATTTGCCATTGAACAAATTTTATCGAATGCTCTTAAATATACAAATGAAGGAACAATCTTTATATATATGGATAAAGAAAAAGAAAAAACATTAGTAATAGAAGATACAGGTATTGGTATACGACAGGAAGATATACCACGGGTATTTGAGAGGGGATTTACAGGATTTAATGGTAGACAAGATAAAAAATCTACAGGAATAGGTCTTTATTTATGTAAAAGCATTCTAACAAAATTATCTCATAGTATTAATATTACTTCTGAGATTTCAAAGGGAACTAAAGTTTATATTGATTTGTCCAGTATAGAATTAATGTTTGAATAATGGAAACCTTACAGAAATGTAAGGTAAAAAGTGGAAATGTAAGCTAAAGTTATGGCAAAGCATTTCTTTTTTATTTATACTAAATTAGAAAAAGAAATAAGGAAGGTTGGTCATAATGTCATTATTAGAGGTTAAGGATTTAAAGAAGATTTACACTACAAGATTTGGAGGAAATAATGTTCAAGCATTAAGAAATATAAGTTTTTCAGTAGAGCAAGGAGAATTTATTGCAATAATGGGTGAATCAGGTTCCGGCAAAACAACTTTGCTCAACATTTTAGCACATTTAGATAAACCTACTAGTGGTGATTTATATCTGAATGAAAAAAATCTGACATCTATAAAAGAAAGTGAAATAACAGCTTTTAGAAGAAATAATTTGGGATTTGTATTTCAGGACTTTAATTTATTAGATACATTTTCAATTAAAGATAATATATTATTGCCATTAGTTTTGTCTGGTAAAAAGTATGAAGAAATGAACACAAGGTTAATACCTATTGCCAGAAAACTTGGTATAGGCGATTTGTTAGTTAAATTTCCTTATGAAGTATCTGGCGGACAAAAACAAAGAGCAGCAATAGCTAGAGCATTAATAACGAATCCTCAGCTAATTTTAGCTGACGAACCAACAGGATCATTAGATTCGAAAGCTTCAGAGCAATTACTACAATTATTTACTAAAATTAATGAAGAAGGTCAAACGATTTTAATGGTAACTCATAGTATTAGAGCTGCTAGTAATGCAGGTAGGGTACTATTTATAAAAGATGGAGAAGTGTATCATCAATTATATAGAGGAAATTTGTCCAAAGAAGAAATGTTTCAAAAAATTTCAGATACTTTAACAGTTATAGCTACAGGAGGAATGAAATTTGAGTAATTTATTATATCCAAAACTTGCATTTACCAATATAAAGAATAATAAGAAAATATATTATCCATATATCTTGACCTGCATTTGTACAATTGTAATGTTTTATATTATGAAAGCAATGTCTATAAATGAGGGCCTTGATACTATGAGTGGTGGAAGTTCAGTAAAAGAAATATTAAATGTGGGGACTTATGTTATAGGTATATTTTCAATTATTTTTCTGTTTTATACGAATAGTTTTTTAATTAAAAGAAGGAAAAAAGAATTAGGGTTATATAATATTCTTGGTATGGATAAAAAGCATATAGCAAAAATGCTCTTTTTCGAAACATTTTTAACATTTGTAATTAGTACTATAATAGGTTTAGTAGGTGGATTAATTACAAGTAAATTAATGTTTTTAGTTTTACTAAAAATTCTTAAGTTCCCTGTTGTGTTAAAATTTTCGATTTCAATTCCTTCGCTGTTAATTACATTAATATTGTTTTTAGTTATTTTTATAGTGATTTTATTGTATAATTTGTTTCAAATTCATTTATCAAACCCAGTTGAACTTATGAGAGGTGGTGAATTAGGAGAAAAAGAACCTAAAACAAAGATTATACTAACTGTTATAGGTGTTATCACTATTGGGATTGGATATTATATAGCTATAACAACTGAATCACCGTTAAAAGCAATAAATTTATTTTTCATAGCTGTAATTTTAGTTATTATAGGAACATATTCTTTATTTACAGCAGGCAGTATAGCATTGCTTAAAATACTGAGAAAGAATAAAAATTATTATTACAAGACAAATCATTTTACAGCAGTTTCAGGTATGATTTACCGTATGAAACAAAATGCTGTGGGATTATCTAATATTTGTATTTTAAGTACTGCTGTATTAGTAATGATTTCTACAACAATATCATTATACTTAGGTGTTGAAGATGTTTTAAGTAATTTTATTCCGAAGGATGTATTAATTACTAGCTATAATTCAAGTAAAGAAGATGGAGAAATGATTAGCAAAATTGCAAAAGAAGAAGCTGTTAATAATAATTTGAAGGTAGAAGATTCTTTAGGATTTTATTATATTCAAACTAGTTATATAAAAGATGGAAGTGATTTTCAAATTATATATGATAACTCTTATTTTACTAATAATATGAAACATGTTTATACAATAACTGCTGAAGAATACAATAAATTAGAAAAAAAGTCAATTTCATTGGAAGAAAATGAAGTGTTAATTTATTCTCCTAATGATGAATTTGATTATAAGAATATTAATTTAGGTAGTCAAAAGTTTAAAATAAAGAATAAATTAAAAAAATTAAAAATCGGAGACTTTTTTAATAATACAATTAATGATGTTTACTATATAGTAGTATCAAGTGAAAATATAGCACAAAAATTATTTAATGAAGCAAATAATGAAATTGATATGAAGGGTTTAACATATTGTTTTGGCTATGATGTAGAGGGTAAGGATGAAGATTTAAGTACTACAATATATTCTATTAATGAAAGAACTGATGCTTTTGTTGAAAGTAGATATCAATATAAAGAAAAGTTTTATTATTTATATGGAGGAATGTTTTTTTTAGGTATATTTCTAGGAGCACTTTTTCTCATGGCAACAGTCTTGATAATTTATTATAAACAAATATCAGAAGGCTATGAAGACAAAGAGCGATATAATATTATGCAAAAAGTAGGTATGAGTTTAAAGGAAGTTAAAAAATCAATTCAAAGTCAAGTATTGCTAGTCTTTTTTTTACCAATAGTATTTGCTGTAATTCATATTGCTGCAGCATTTAAAATGATTACAAGATTATTGTCTTTATTCAATTTATACAATGTAAAGTTGTTTTTGAATTGTACTATTGTAACAGTTTTAATCTTTATATTATTTTACACTTTGGTATATATATTGACTGCAAGAGAATATTATAAAATAGTAAGATAATTTGAAAATAAAACGCCAAAGATTGTAAGTAGTGAATCTTTGGCGTTTGAAATATAATAATTAATTTTATTTATTTTCGTATACAAATTCTCCATTGACCATAGTTTTTTCAACTTTTATGTCTTTAATTTTATCTGTATCAATTGTAAATATATCCTTATCTAATACAATTAAATCTGCAACATATCCAGGAGTTAATCTTCCTTTAAAATTTTCTTTAAATTCATTAAAGGCACTTCCGATAGTATATGCGTCGATTACATCTGCAACTTCCATTTTTTCACTTGGATTAAACCCGCCTCTAGGATTACCGTCAATTCCTTGTCTGGTTACTGCACAATAAATATTAGGGAAGGGATTACAATCCTCCACTGGAGAATCTGTTCCAAAACTTATAGGAGCTTCCAATTTATATAAAGTATTAAAAGCATAAGATGTTTTTGCTAAATCTTTACCAATACGGGATTCCATTATTTTATTATCATAATCTAAGAAAATAGGTTGATACATTACAGGAATATGTAATTCAGCAATTCTTTTCAATTGTTCTATATTAGTTATTTGACAGTGAACAATTCCATGGCGTAAAGAATTTTGATTATTCTTCATAGTATTTGAATATGCATTTATTACACTTTCAACAGCACCATCTCCAATTGCATGAGTTATAACTCTAATGCCATTTTCGGTTGCTAAATTACACAAATCCTGAAGTTGTTTATCACTTAATGCTTCTACACCTTTGTTACCAGGATCATCTACATAATCTTTTAACATTAAAGCAGTTCTTGCTCCTAAAGAACCGTCTTTAAATAATTTTAATGTACCTTTTGACAAAAATTTTTCATCATATGTTCCTGTTTTAAATTCTGTTTCAATATATTTTTTAAAATCATTAATATTTTGAAAATTATATTGAATACCATATCTTAATTTAACTTTTTTATTATTGTAAATATTTTTAATAATCCTAAGCATATTAATAAAATCTTTATTTGCGATATCACATGATTGTACGGAAGTTATTCCAACACTTAGTGCATAATTAGCAGCTTTTAAAAATTCATTTTCTTTTTCATTATCATTCTTTTTTGGTAAAACAGATTGTATTAAGTGAATAGCATTTTCATTGAATATACCATTTGGTTTTCCATCACTTCCTATTTCAATTACACCACCATCAACAACAGTGGTTTCATTGATACCAAGGATTTCTATTGCTTTAGTATTTCCTACTGATACATGTCCACATACTCTTTCGAATACAATTGGAATTTCAGTAGTTATTCTATCTAAGTCATGTCGATTTAACATACGTTTTTCACCAGTAGTGAAATAATCCTGATTCCATCCTCGACCATTTAAGGCTCTTATTTCTTTGTTTTGTTCTAAGAAAATTCTACCTAATAGAATTATTTCATTTATTGATTTTGCTGATGTCAAATTACAAGATGTCATTGCATCACCAACAGATGCTAAATGCATGTGACTATCATTAAAACCAGGTAAAACAGTTTTTCTTTGTAAGTCTATTATGTTGTCAGCCTTGTTTTTAAGAATATTTTCATTTGTGCCAATTTCCTGAATGATACCATTTTCAATAAATATCGCTTCTTGAAAATGGTTTTTTTTTACATAGATTTTTCCATTTTTTAAAATTGTTTTCATATATACCTCCCTAAATAGTTTTTGTATGTATATTTTTTCTACTAAAATATAAGTAAAATAAAATGCCAAAAAGCGGAACAATTAAACCAATAATGGAAGTCAAAGGATCCTCGAATAAAGTGTTTAGCATGAGTCCAATAAATATAAGAGAAGTTATACTTACTGTTATTGGATATCCTATTACCTTGTATGGCCTTTTTAAATCAGGAAATTTTTTTCTGTATATTAAAACTGCTAAAATACCTAAAGTATTGAATAACATGCCTGAAAAAACAACTAAAGAAGTTAATTGATTTAAGTTTCTCAGTAAAACCAAAATTATAGATATTATACATTGTGCTATTAATGCAGATGACGGTACTTTATATGTAGGATGTAGATTTTTAAAACTCTTAAAGAAGTGACCTTGCTCACTCATTGAATAATACATTCTCGGAAAAGCAAGAATACATCCATTTAAAGCTCCAAACATAGATATTACCATACCTATAACAACTAACATACTGCCTGATTTGCCCAATAATTTTTCTGCTGCAAAAGTTCCTAAATAAAATTCATTATTAGCCAATAGACTTTGAATTTCATCAAAAGGTATAACTCTGTAAATGGAATAATTGAATAATGTGTAAAGTACTGTTATTGAAGTAATAGAAATTATAATAGCTAGAGGTAAATTCCTATTAGGATTTTTAACTTCCTCAGCAACAGTATTTAAATTAGTCCATCCTTCGTATGCCCATAAACTTGCAACTACAGCAAAGGCCACCATGCTAATAATAGAACTGAAACTAATATCTCCTGTTTTTGGTGATAAGCTTAAATCAGGTGAGACTTGTCCAAACATAAGTCCTAAAATCATTATAATTCCAATAGGAATTATCTTTGCTATCATAGATATGTTTTGTAGACTAGATCCAAATTTAACACCAAAATAGTTTACAGCTGTTAATCCAATTATTAAAGATATTGCAATTACTTTAATGGTCAATTCTCCCATAGGAAAAATAAAAGTTAATGCACTTGGTAAAGCTATAGCCAAGGCCGCTATTGAACCTGGACCACCAATTAGCCAACTAGTAAAACCACATAGAAATCCAATCATTGGTGAATAAGCCTTACTTAAATAAACAGTCAATCCTCCTGCCTTTGTATCTGAGGCACCTAATTCAGCAAAGCAAATACCACCAAGTAAGGAAATTACACCTCCAATTATCCAACTTAGCAAAGCTAAGCCAAGACTCATTCCAGACCTCATTAATACATAGGAACCAAGATAAAATATACCTGACCCTACCATTATACCACCAATTATACTAACTCCTCCAAATAAACTTATTTCTTTTTTGAAACCAGAATTAGTCGTATTTATCGTATTATTTAAACTATTAATCATATTTTATGCTCCTTTATTATTTTCTGTTTCGACAAGTATAGATGAAAAATCATTATATTATACTGTCATAAATATCTTTTTGGTATTTCAAATTTAAAAATAGGCAAAATAAAAACATCTAACAGGCTTGTCAGATGCTATTTGCGTAGCAAAGCTAAGACAATCCTCTCTCCTTTCTGGCTCAGTGTGAGATAGCACAACATCATAATATTGAGCATATACTATGATGACAGTCCTGCACCTATTCGATACAGACCCAGCATCAGATTTTGGTATCTGAAACTTCGGCGATAGTTCCTTTCTCTATATGTCATTGGTTTCCGACCTCGATATAGCTACTTATAACAACCGCGCCTCTACCCCACCCGATAGGATGAGGATTTTTTATGAAATTTTTAAATTTCACCTATAGTAACATGAGAAATTTATCTTGTCAACAGTCTTTTTTTAAAATTGAATAAAATATTAAAACATGATAAAATAATAGATAACAAGATTTGGAGATAAAATATATGAATATTAGTGCAATAGTAATGGCTTCTGGTTTATCAAAAAGAATGAAGACAAACAAACTTAATTTGGAAATTAATAGTAAGAAAATTTATGAATATATATTAGAAACTATTAAAAAATATGATTTTCATGAAATCATAATTGTTTCTAAAGATGAAAATATTTTGAAAAAATCTGAAAACTTAGGTTTTTATGGAGTGAGAAATAAAAAGTATTATTTAGGACAAAGTGAATCTATAAAAGCAGGAATTAATGCTACTGAGAATACTGATGGATTTATGTTTTTTGTTGCTGATCAGCCTTTTATTAAATTGACAACCATTCAAAAACTATGTAAAGAATTTTATAAAAACCCCAATAATATTATTATGCCTTATTATAATGGAACAAGAGGAAATCCTGTAATATTTCCATTTGCTTTAAAAGATAAGTTAATGAGTCTTGAAAATGATGATGGTGGAAAAGTTGTTATAAATAATAACCAAGATTTAGTTATTAGAGTTGATATTATAACGAAATATGAAAATATAGACATTGATACTATAGAAGATTATGAAAAAGTTAAAAATATGAAAATGTAGGGTATGCATTGCATGCGTCCCCTACGGCAGCTTTCATATATTGTTTCGGATTGTTGATAAACCATTTCATGCTAGTCTGGAATAACAATATTCAAAAAATTACTTTACAATGTAGGGTATGCATTGCATGCATACCGCGGGACGCATGCAATGCGTCCCCTACAACATGTGTTGGTTCAAAATGAAACATTATTATATATCTAAATTAATATTTTCTAAATCATATTCATTTATATTATTTTTAACATCTATTTTTTCTGCTGAAACTGCATTGTTATTAATAACAATTGTACCTGTAGATTTTTTAAATAATGATACAGGCCCATTAATACAGCCTCCTTTACATGCCATACCCTCTATAAAGTTTCCGTCTAACTTTCCAATTTGTGCTAAACGCAGAGCTTTTTCACATTCATCTAAACCATTACAAATTACTGGTTTTAGTTCTACATTTAAATTTTGTTCATTTATGGAATTTTTAATAGCTTCTGTAACTCCACCTGAACGAGGGAAAATTCTCGCATAATATGTTGCATCGTCTAAAGGAGAATCTTCACATTCTAAAGGATTTATATCATAGGCATCTAAAAATGCTTGGAGTTCTTCAAAACTCATAGCATATTGAATATCATTTTTTAGATTTTCTTGAGTAATTTCGCTCTTTTTAGCTACACAAGGTCCAATAAATATGATTTTTGCACTAGGGTCAGTATTTTTTATTAATCTAGCAGTTGCTATCATTGGAGATACTGATGTTGATATATTATCTGTAAAGCTAGGATATTTTAGCTTAATATATGATACAAATGCTGGACAACATGATGAAGTAATGAATTTTTTATGATTAAGTTCTTCTTCTAAAATTTTAGCTTCATAATTTGCAACTATATCTGCACCTAAAGCTGCCTCTACAACATCATAAAATCCAAGCTTTTTTATTGCTGTAACAATCTTCTCAATGTTAACTCCAGGAATTTGAGCTGAAATAGCAGGAGCTACTATAGCATATACTTTATAGTTAGTATTAAGTTTTGATTTATTAATTAATTCCATAATCTCCAAAATATGAGACTTGTCCGTAATTGCTCCAAAAGGGCATCTAGAAACACAAGCGCCACAATTTATACAATTATCATAATCAATAATTGATTTTTTTGTGTTTGCATCATAAACTAAGGCTCCTGTTTTGCAGGAAGATCTACATGGTCTTTTAACATCTGATATTGCTTCAAAAAGACATGCTTTGCTACATTTTCCACATTCTATGCATTTTTCCTGATTTATATGGGCTCTTTGGTTTATTAATTCTATAGCACCTGTAGGACAATTTTCAATGCAATGATGTGCCAAACATCCCCTGCAGGCTTCTGTTACTGAAAATCGATATAATGGACATTCATCGCATGCTATGTCAATTACATTAACAACATTATCATTTAATTCATAAATAACATTTTTTATTCTATCTGATATAATTGCTCTTTCTTTATATATACAACACCTTGTTTGTGCATTAGGTCCTGGTATTATTTTGTTGGGAATGCTAAATATGTCTTTATTTAGGCTATTCTTTTTTTTCGAACGAATAATTTCTTTCATTACTTTATACTTAATGTACTGGGCGTGATTATCAAACTTTTTACTCATAAATATATACGTATCCTTTCTTATATAGCTTGTCTTCCTGTAGCTTTATTATAATATTATAAAATATAATGTCAACAGGATGTTAAAAAATTAACTATATGTAAATTGCAAATGTTATCAATGAAATTAAAGAATAAAATTACAGTTAAAAGCAAACTTAAAAAGTAAAATATATTGTAAGTATTACAAGATTAATGTATTATAAGTTTATATTTATTGAAAACTTTAAAAGGAGAAACTAAATTAAAAATAAATGATTAATATAAATTATGATTTAAAAACTATAAATGATAAAAGAAATATAATAAAGGTGAAGTTGTTTGAAACATCTAGAATAAAGTCAGATAACTTTACTAACATATCAAATTATGATTTAAATATATTGTTTAAACTTTATGATGAAATTTTCTTAGAATCATGGTTTCATCATAATTTTAAAGGTAAAATTAAATTTACATTATCAAGGCAACTAACTCGCTCTGCAGGAAATACAAGAACTAAAAAAAATATAGCTATAAGCAAACCTGAAGATATTGAATTTGAAATTAAAATTTCTTTAAATCATTTAACAGATTTTGATAAAGTAGACAGATATAAGTATGTTGGAGGTATAGTAGTAAAAAACAAATTGGACAGTCTTATGCTGATATTTGAACATGAACTTTGTCATGTTATTGAATTTTTAATTTATAAAAAGTCAAGTTGTAGAAAAAAACCCTTCAAAAATTTAATATATGGTTTGTTTGGACAAACTGAATCAACTCATAAATTAGTAAGTGCTACAGAAATTAATATCCAAAAATATGGTTATAAGCCTGGTGATAAAGTAGACTTCGAATATGAAGGAAAAGTATTAAGAGGTATTATAACTAGAATAAATAAAAGAGCAACTGTAATGTCTCTTGATATTAATGGTAATTATGTAGATTCATTAGGTAATCATTATATGAAGTACTATATTCCTTTAAATTATTTATCAAAAAAAGCAGAATTCTAGGATTTGTTTAAAAAGTGTTTAAAAAGTGTTTATAATGACGTTTTTTATTTTTATAATAAATTTAATTGTTAAAACTTTATTAAACTATAAAAACAACATCGCGAGTATATAATTGATTTAAATAAAAAAGGAGGAAGATTCATGGAAAAAAATTTAAAAAAACCATCATTTAGTATTTCACTATTAATAGTAGCATTTTTATTTGTAATAATTATTGCTCAGGTTGTAGTGGCTGGTAGTCCTGACATTCATTTGACCCTTGTATTTTCAATTGCATTTGCTGTATTGTTACTTATGGCAACGGGTACTACTTGGTCAGCCGTAGAAGATGGAATTATGCATGGATGTAAAATTGCAACGATTCCAATGTTAATTCTTATGTTTATTGGTATGCTTATCCCAGCACTTATTGCATCAGGAACTATTCCAGCACTTATATACTATGGATTGAAAATAATTAATCCTTCAGTGTTCCTGTTTACTGCAGCTTTAATATGTGGTGTATCTTCAGTTTGTACTGGTAGTAGTTATACTACTGGAGGAACTTTTGGTGTTGCATTTATGGGTATAAGTATAGGACTTGGAATACCTCCAGCATTAACAGCAGGTGCTGTTATATCAGGAGCTGTTATAGGAGATAAAATATCACCTTTATCAGATTCTACAAATTTAGCCGCAGGTGTTACAGAAACAAATTTATTTGCACATATTAAGAGTATGTTCTTTACTACTGTTCCTGCATTTATAATTTCACTAGTATTATATTTAATACTTGGTATGAAATATAATGCATCTTCAATTGATACAACTGCAGTAGATGCAATTTTAGGTGGAATTTCTCAGAACTTTAATGTTTCTTTTGGATACACAATGATTAGTTTAATTCCATTAGCAGCTATAGTAATAATGGCTGTTAAAAAAGTAAGCGCTCTTGCAGCTATGGTTATTGCGTCTATTATAGCTATGATTCTTGCAATGATTACTCAAGGTTATAATATTTTAGAGATGATGTCATTTATGAACTATGGTTTTGTAATAGATACTGGAGTTGCAGAAGTTGATAAACTTCTAAACAGAGGTGGTATTCAGGCAATGATGTGGACTGTTTCTTTAGGATACTTAGGATTATCTTATGGTGGTATTTTAGAAAAAACAGGAACCTTGACATCATTATTAGACAAGATGGCAGCTTTAACAAAAAGTGCAAAAAATCTTATCATCACTCATATTTTCTCATCAATTTTTGTTAACTTAATTTCTGCTAGTCAATATGTTTCAATAATAATTCCTGGTAGAATGTTCTTACCTGCTTATAAAAAACTTGGAATAAGAAGTGATGTAGCTTCAAGAACTTGTGAAGATTCTGGAACAGTAACATCTCCATTAGTTCCATGGGGATTGTGTGGAGTATTTTTCACAGGAACTTTAGGAGTAAATACTCTTGAATATCTTCCGTTTGCATTTTTATGCTATTTAACTCCAATTGTCGCAATAATTTATGCATTAACAGGAAAATTCATTTGGAAGGAAGACGTTGCAAAGGACGTTGTTGATAATGCTTCAAAATAAAAACAATCATCAATCATCATCAGTTTATGAAGGAAATGGTATATCAAATGTATAAAATTGAAAAAGATCAAACAACGAAGTTATTAATGGATTTAGTATCCATTGAAAGTCCATATTTTGAAGAAGAAAAAATTATGGATTTTGTGTACAAGTGGTTTCAAGATAATAATATAGAAGCTGCTGTTCATGAATATCATGAATCAAAAGTTACAGGTTTTAAAGGAAAGAATATTATTGTAAAAATAGAAGGTAAAGAAGATGGTCCTGTAATATGTTTGAATGGTCATTTAGATACAGTTAAGTTATGTAATGGATGGACTGTAAATCCTAAGGGAGAAATAAAAGACGACAAACTTTATGGAGTTGGAGCTCTAGACATGAAATCTGGATGTGCAGCAACAATGATTGCATTAAAAGCCTTTGTTGAAAACCATAAAGACTTTAAAGGTAAAATCATCTCTACATATGTATCTGTAGAAGAAGGTCCTTATGGAATGGGAACTAATGCTCTCATAGAGGAAGGTTACTTAAAAGATGTAGACTTTTCAATTATAACTGAACCTAGTGCAGGCTTTTCTGGTAATCAATTTCCAGACGTTTGCCTTGGTGCTCGAGGGGGATATGGCTTAGAAATTGAGTTCTTTGGAGTATCTTCTCATGCAGCAACTCCAGAAATAGGAGTAAATGCAGCAGAAGCTGCAGCGAAGGTAGTAGGTGAGTTGAAAAACGTAGAATATATTGAAGACCCACATCTTGGCAAGGGTACTGCATGTGTTGTAGCACTAGAAAGTGACGGTGGAGCCTGTAGTGTACCAGATTACGCAAAAGTACGATTATTCTGGCATATCGTTGTTGGCGAAAGTGAAAAGACAATTACAGATGAAATTGAAAAAGCTATAAAAAGAGCAAATATAGATTGTGAATATAAGATTAATTTTAGAGAAGCACCTTCTGAGGGCTCAAAAGGATTTATGCCTTATACAATAACTGGAGAAGAGCCTATGTCCAAAGACTTTATAGAAACAATTGAAGAAGTATGTGAAACTAAGCCTAGTATTTCATATTTTCAAAGTATTGGAGATTTTAATTATTTAGGTTCAAGATTAGGAGCACCTGCAATTATATTTGGTGCTAGTGGTGGAAATTTTCATGGAAGTGATGAATATGCAGAATTAGATTCAGTTGTAAAAATTGCTGAAGTTGTTTATTCATTCCTTGAAAAGGTGTTATGCTCATAATTTCTCAAAATTAAATATTTAACTAAAAGGGAGGTCTAATAATGACTTTCCTTTTTATAAATTGGTGCATAGATGAAAAAAAGAATAATATGGAGGATAGTATGAAATTTGACACATTACTTGTTAATGGAAAAATATATACAATGGAAGAGGAAGGTAAAAATGTAGAGGCTATAGGTATTAAGGATGGTATTATTAAGTTTGTAGGAACTAATAAAGAAGCAAAAAATTATGAAAGTAGTGAAGTAGTAGATTTAAAAGGTAAAACGGTAGTACCAGGATTAGCAGATTCACATATGCATATGTATGCATATTGTCAAAATCAAACTTCTGTTAATTTGGAATCGGCACGTAGTATAGAACAAATGATTGAGTTAATAAGTAAAAAAGCAAGTGAAACGCCTAAAGGAAATTGGATTAAGGGTGTCAATTTTGATCAAAGTAAGTTTAAAGAGAACCGTTTTCCAACAAGATATGATTTAGATAAAATAAGTAGTGAACATCCTATTGTTATAAGGAGATGTTGTCTTCATGCGATAGTTGCAAATTCCAAGGCACTGGAAATTGCGGGAATTGGGAAAGGATACGATGGAGGAACAGGTGGAATTGTAGAATTTGATTCTGATGGAGAGCCAAATGGTATACTTAGGGAGCAATGTACTAAAATATTTGATGAAATAATTCCTGATCCTTTATCTGATGAAAAGGAAAAGCAAAAAATTATGTTACAGGTATTTGCTGACATGGCTTCAAAAGGAGTTACTACAATTCATACTTATGCAGCAAAGATTTGGAGATACAATGAAGATATTAAACTATATAAATCATTTGAAGAAGAAGGTAAACTTCCTGTCAGGGTAACTGTTTGCTTAGATGAACTATTTGATAAGGAGAATCTAACTCAACAACAAAAGGATGATCCCTATAGATTAGTTCAATATGGTTCTTATAAACTATTTACTGATGGGTCATTAGGATCTAGATCAGCTGCTCTTAAGGAACCATATTGCGATGATGAAGGAAATTGTGGATTTATTATATGTACTCAGGAAGAATTGAATAAAAGAGTTTTAGATGGATATGAAAGGGGACTTCAGCCTGCAATACATGCTATAGGAGATGCTGCAATGGATATGACATTAACAGCTATTGAATATACTTTATTAGAAACAAGAAAAAGAGGTATGTTAGAAGAAGAGCAAAAGCAACGACTTCCTTTCCGTATTATACATGCACAAATGGTTGATAGTGATTTATTAGAACGCATGAAGAAACTTCCGATTATTCTAGATATACAGCCTATTTTTTTATGTACTGATTTACACTGGATTGAAGATAGAATAGGACAAGAAAGGACTAAAAAATCTTATTGTTGGAAAACATTGATGAATGAAGGTTTGATACAAACTGGAGGGTCCGATTGTCCAGTGGAATACTTTGATCCAATGAAAGGAATTTATGCTGCTGTATCAAGAAAGGACATGGATGGATATCCTGAAGGAGGTTTTTCACCTAAAGAAAAACTATCGATATTTGAAGCCTTTTCCTTATTTACAAAGAATGTTCATGTTGCAACTGGTCAAGAAAATAAATTGGGTACATTAGAAATTGGTAAATTTGCAGATATGGTCGTTGTTGATAGAAATCCCTTTGAATCTAAGGAAGAAGAATTGTTAAATGTTAATGTTTTAATGACAATTGTTGCAGGAAAACGAGTATATATGGTATAATCAGATAAAAATAGTATGGTATGATAATCAATGAACTGGTTTTATATAAATTAGATTAATATTTCGGAGGAAATTTGATGCACGCGGATATTCTAATAAAAAATGGAAAATGCATGACTATGGAAGGAAGAGAAATTAAGGACTGGATTGCCATTGAACAAAGTAGAATTATTGCAACGGGAGTTGGTTTAGAATATGAGTCCCTTGTAGGAAATAATACAATTATATTTGACGTTAATGGAAATACCGTGTTGCCAGGGTTCATTGATAGTCATTTCCATGTTGTTCAGACTGCACTTAATTCTGTGAGTCTTGATTTGAGTGGAGTAAAGACCCATGAGGAGTTAGGCCAACAAATAAAAGAAGCTTCTAAATCCTTTGCAGGAAGCTATATTCGTGGAATACGACTTAATGAAGGACAATTTAAGGAAAAAAAATTCCCCGACAGAACATTGTTGGACAAGTATTGTAACGATATACCGGTTTTGCTTAATTCCTATGAATATCAGGTAAGCATGCTTAATACCTATGCTATGTTATATTTTAAAATACCATTTACAGCAGAAGGTATAGAGATGGATGAAAAGCAGATGCCTACAGGTATTTTTAGAAAACATGCAAATGCAATTCTACGTACTAATATATTAAAAAATATTGCTGATATTGGTAGAAAAAAGGCTATATCAGATATTATGGCTACCCTTTTAATGAATGGTATTACTACCGTAAATGCCATGGAAGGCGGATTTATGTACAGCGATAAGGATGCTGAGTTCTTATATGAACATGGTAAAGAATTCCCGATAGATATGGTGCTTTTTTATCAAACTATGGATATTGAGAAAATAATTTCAATGGGATTAAAAAGAGTAGGCGGATGCCTTTATGTCGATGGTACATTAGGAGCCAGAACTGCAGCCCTTTCTTTTGAATATGCAGATTATCCAGGTACTATGGGTAGCCTCCTGTTAACTCAACAGGAAATAAATGACTTTGTTTTAAAATGTTATAAAAATAATCTTCAATTAGCTTTATATACCATTGGTGATAGAGCTATCGAATTAGCACTTAATGCCCATGAATATGCACTTTATCAAACAGGTATAACTGGACTTCGTCATAGGCTTGAGCATGCGGAATTAGCTAATGAAAAACAAATCAAGAGAGCAAAAGAGCTAGGAATCATATTTTCCATGCAACCAACTTATGAGACCTATTGGGGTGGACAAGGAAAAATGTATGAACAGAGGTTGGGAGATAATTATGTACGTAGTAATCCTTTTAAAGAAATTATTGACAAAGGTGTAATTATTTGTGGTGGTTCAGACAGCGATATTACTGAGCCGAGGCCACTCTTGGGGATTCACTCAGCTGTAAACCATCCAGTTGAAGAGCATAGAGTTGATATTTATGAAGCGTTGAAAATGTTTACTTGTAATGGAGCATACGGTATTTTTGAAGAAAATGAAAAGGGCTCCTTAACTGCTGGGAAATTAGCTGATATAGTAATTTTGGACAAGGATATTATTTCAGTGCCATTAGATCAAATAGAGAATATAAAGGTAAATGTAACTATAAAATCAGGTGAAATTCTTTTTAACAAACTTGGATAAGGATAGGACATGGATATGTTGAATATTTATTTTTTGGGCAAATCAAAAATTGAATATCAAGGTAAGGGAATTGAGGACCAATTAGGAAATAAAGCGATAGCTTTAATATGCCTTCTTGTGCTTAATGAAAAACGATATTTAAGTAGAGATAAAATCGTTGGTTATCTATGGCCTGACAGTAATATTGAAGCTGCAAGATATAATTTAAGATATAACTTATGGCTTATAAAGAAAAATATTGGCGAGGATGAAAAAGGTCATCCATTCCTTCGCGTAGATAATGATTGTTGTTCTATAAATAGGGATTATGAATTTAAATGTGATATTTATGATATAATGAAATTCAAACCAAA
Organism: Sedimentibacter sp. MB31-C6; assembly: GCF_035934735.1. Taxonomy (NCBI): domain Bacteria; kingdom Bacillati; phylum Bacillota; class Tissierellia; genus Sedimentibacter; species Sedimentibacter sp. MB31-C6. Next base: position 656,749 of record NZ_CP142396.1, on the reverse strand, counting down.
TCAAAAGGACTCTATAGATAGTATTATAAAACTTAAACAGTTATTCAGAGGGGATTTATTAGAGGGCTGTTATTTTAACAAATGTGATGAGTTTAATGATCTTATTATTTTTGAAAGGATAAATTTTGAACAACGTAAGGTTAAAATATTAAAGCGTTTAGTAGAACTTTATGAAAAGGATGATAATTATAATGATAGTCTAGAAATTATAAATGAAGTTCTTGAAATTGAACCTTATGATGAGGATATGGTGTTGAAGATACTAGATATATATGTCAAGTGCGGAAAGAGGGTTTCAGCAATAACATATTACAATAACTTTAGTAATTTGTTGGCAGGAAGTTTAGGTATATCTCCTTCTAATAAACTTAGAGACAAATATAATGAAATAAGATTAACACTATCAGATAGTCATCCTAATAGAGAAACTGATGATTATGATAAGATGCACTCAAAATCTTCATTTAATAATAAGAATTATCCTGCTTTAAAAATTGTTTCTGATTGTATGAAAAATGTAGAATATTTTTGGATTTCTGATGTAATTGGAAAATTAGTTGCGGTAATTGATGGGGAGTACATTAACCAATTAAGTGAGAAAGAATTATTGGATTTGGGATATATACAAAGTGATATTTTAAGTTACTGTAGTGAAAAAGAAAACCTTGTCTACGAGTATAAAAGAGAAGTTATGAGTGTATGTATAATTAATGCCTTTATAAAATTACTAAACAACATTTGTCAAAACCAGAATTTAACGATTATAATTTTAAATAGTTCCGATATGGATGAAGTTTCAGCCAATGTGCTTAAATATCTTAGAAGAACGCAAATTGAAGGATTAAACATTGTTGAAGAAAGTATATAAAATAATTATAAGTGGTTTATACTTGCCATAACTTTGCTATATGTTATAATAACTTATAAAGATAAGAAAAATGTCGCACATTAATAAGTTATCTATTAATTTGTTCAGTGTGTATTAAATATATTATTAATAAAGAAAGAGGTAAAAAATGAAAGTTGTTGCATTTAATGGTAGTCCCAGAAATGATGGAAACACATATGAAGCTATAAAAATAGTAACAAATGAATTAGAAAGCCAGGGAATTGAAGTTGAAATAATTCAAGTTGGAAATAAGAAAATCAACGGTTGTACTGCATGTAATGCATGTTTTAAAAATCGTAATGAAAGATGCATAATAGATGATGAAGTAAATGAATGGATTCAAAAAATGAAAGAATCAGATGGTATTATTTTAGGCTCTCCAGTTCATTTTTCTGCAATAAGTGCAACAATGAAGGCATTTTTAGATAGAGCCTTTTATGTTGCTGATGCAAATAAGTCGTTGTTCAGACATAAAGTTGGAGCATCGGTTGTGGCTGTAAGACGTTCAGGTGGAGTTCCTACATACAATCAGTTAAATAATTATATACAGTATACAGAAATGTTAATGCCAAGTTCTAATTATTGGAACGTAATTTATGGTTTAAAACCAGGTCAGGTTATAGAAGATGAAGAAGGTGTTCAAATAATGAGAGTTCTTGGTAAAAATATGGCTTGGCTTATGAAATTAATTGAATTTGGAAAAGACAAAATAGAAGAGCCAGAATTTGAAAAAAAGAGATATACAAATTTTATTAAATAAAATCATATATTGCAAGGTGAAATTAAAGAAAAATTAAAAAGAAAAAATATAAAATAATATTAAATGCAGAGGGTATGCAACATAAAATAAAATTTGCAAAAATCTATTTTGAGGACCAAGGTCTCCATTATATAAATATAAAAGCAACAAAGATAATAGAGAAAACTGTTGAATTGTTACTGATAAGAAATTTGTTAAAAACATTATTATAGCTACTCTAATAAATCTTTGTGATTTTGGGTAACTTTTAGTATAGTAAAAAGCTAAAATATAAATAATACCTATTATGTTATAATCAACAGATAAAATTAAGGATAAAATACTAGCCATAATGATAATGATTGTATTATTAAGTTTGTATTTTGCTTGTTTATTGTCTAAGAAATACACCATAATTAAACCAATTAAAAGTGTGAAGAAAACATTCTGATGAACAAAATCAATCTTATTGTAAAAGGCTAAATCAAAGGGTACCTCAGAAATTAAAGCAAAGATAAGTAATCTTATTGCATACTTCTTTACATTGCTAGTGTGAAAATAACCTTCTACTAATAAAAAACAATATATTGGAAAGGCTATTCTACCAATAATTCTAAATAAATAAATATTATTTTGGAATATTGCTCCATAATGATCTGTTATCATTGTAAAAAGCGCTATCATTTTTAAAGTAAGTATACTCATCAATTTCTCCAATTCAAATAAAATTTAGATAGATGGTTCACTGTAGGGGACGCATTGTATGCGTCCCGCGGTATGCATGCAATGCATACCCTACCATAAAAATTTATTTATTTTTAATATTTGATGAATTTTGATCCTGGAACTCCACAAATACTGCATTTGTCAGGAACAGATTTTTCTATATTTCCACATACAGGGCATAGGTAATAGAATACTTCTTCTGTTTCATCAATATTTTCTATTGCTTCCTTATAAAGCTTTGCGTGAACTTTTTCAGCTTCCATAGCAAGTTTAAATGTGTTTATAGCTGGCTTGTTACCTTCAGATTCAGCTGCTTTAATGAATTCTGGGTACATACTTTCAAATTCATAAGTTTCACCTGCAACTGCATCTTTCAAATTATCTTCGGTTGTTTTAATTTTACCTGCAACTTCTAAATGCTTTTGTGCATGTAAAGCTTCTGCATCTGAAGCAGCTTTGAAAAGCTTAGCCGCATTAGTTTTTCCTTCCTTTTCTGCCTTCTTAGCATAAGCTAAATATTTTCTATTAGCTTGAGATTCTCCAGCAAATCCATCCATAAGATTTTTGAGTGTTTTTTGATTTTCCATTTTAAATCCTCCATTTTTTTAAATTTATTTATTTTTGTAATACTTATTATTAACTATCTATAATTTGCAATTCGGGCAAATACCTTTGAAATAGACGTTCTTGTCATTAATTGCAAAGTTCTTTAAATCATTGGTTTCAAAAGCGTTAATGTCTATATTGAAATCATATATTTTTTTGCAAGATTCGCATTTGAAATGTCCATGGTCATCGATTCTTATATCATATCGAGTTTCATGGTCTTCTATATTTATAATTCTTACTAATCCTGCTTCTGTCAATGAGTTTAATGTATTGTATACTGTAGTTTTTGACAATGTAGGAACTTCCATGTGTAGATTGTTATAAATTTGATCTACTGTAGGATGACATTGATTTAAAGTAAGGTATTCTAATACTTTTAATCTTTGATGTGAAAGACGAATTTTTTTTCTTTTTAGTTCTTTTAATAAATCTTCCAAATTAATTTTCATAATACATCCTTCCTACAAATGTTTTTTTAACTATTTTATAAGTATTGTTACTTTGTAATGATTACAATATAATAATACTACCAAAAATACAAATTGTCAAGTATAATTTTAAAAAATATATGCGTCCCCGACAGAATAAAATATTCTTTGCATATGTAGGGTATGCATTGTATGCATACCGCGGGACCCGGAAATGCGTCCCCGACAGTATAATTTATCTTTTGTTTTAGTTGTAAAATTATTCTGTATGAAGTATTATTAAATAATACACAATATTAGATTTGTAAATTGGAGGAAATTTCATGTTAAATATAGGATGTCACTTATCAATATCAAAAGGTTATGAATCAATGGGCAAAGATGCTATTAAAATAGGAGCCAATACATTTCAGTTTTTTACTCGTAATCCAAGAGGTAGCAAAGCAAAAGCTATAGATGTTGATGATGTAGAAAAATTAAAAATAATATTAAAAGAAAATAAATTCGCACCAGTTATAGGTCATGCACCCTATACGCTGAACATATGCTCTGCTGATGAAAGAACAAGGGAATTCGCTTTAGAAGTTATGGAAGATGATTTAAAAAGAATGGAATACTTGCCGAATAATCTATATAATTTTCATCCTGGTAGTCATGTTAAACAAGGTGTTGATATAGGTATACAATATATAATAGAAGCTTTAAATAAGATACTTAAACCAGAACAAACTACTTTAGTGTTACTTGAAACAATGTCTGGTAAGGGAACTGAGGTAGGGCGTACATTTGAAGAACTTAAACAAATTTTAGATGGTGTTACTTTAAGCGATAAAATGGGTGTTTGTCTTGATACATGCCATGTTTATGATGCTGGATATGATATAGTAAATGATTTGGATGGAGTGTTAAATGAATTCGATAAAATAATTGGTCTTAATAAGCTATATGCAATTCATTTGAATGACAGCAAAAATCCTTTTAATAGTCATAAGGACCGTCATGAAAATATTGGAAAAGGCTATATAGGAAATGAAGCTATATTTAAAATTATAAATCATCCACTACTGTATAAACTACCTTTCTTTTTGGAAACTCCAAATGATTTATCAGGTCATGAAGAAGAAATAAAGTTATTACGTGAATCATATCAGAATTAAAGTTAAACATATATTATGAAAGGAAGAGATTATGGTTGAAGAAAAAAGATTTGCAGTTTTAATTGATGCTGATAATGTATCGGCTAAATACATAAAATATATTTTAGATGAAATTACTAATTACGGCGTAGCAACTTACAAAAGGATTTACGGTGATTGGACAAAACCTAACGCTGCATCGTGGAAGGATGTGTTGTTGGAGAATTCAGTTTCACCAATACAGCAATATGGTTATACAGTTGGGAAAAATGCTACAGATTCAGCAATGATAATTGATGCTATGGATATACTATATTCTGGTAATGTAGATGGTTTTTGTATTGTGTCTAGTGATAGCGATTTTACAAAATTGTCATCTAGATTACGTGAATCAGGTATGTTTGTTGTTGGTATGGGCGAAAAGAAAACTCCTAAACCTTTCATATCATCATGTAATCAATTTAAATATCTTGATGTTTTGGCTGAATCTGAGAAAAATGATATAGGGTTAGATGAAACTCAATCAAAAAGCACTATTAATGCAAATCAAGAAAAGGGTAATGAAACCAAGAATGAAATGTTAGTTGAAAATAAAAATAATAAATTAGATAAAAGTTCTATTTTTCTAGATAAAAATGATAACGAAAAAGCAATGACAGACCTGAATACTATAAAAATGACAATTATCAAGATGTTGAATGGAATAGATGATGAGGATCAAAGTATGCACATGGGCGAATTAGGAAGTAAGTTAGTAAAAAGATATCCTGATTTTGATGTCAGAAATTATGGAGATACAAAACTCTCGAAGTTTCTAAAGAAATTTGATTTTCTTGACATTCATACTAAAGGAGAAGAAGGTACATCTTTATGGGTTTCTATAAGAGAAAATCCTAAAGTGCAACAACAAAATAAAAATGAAAATACTAACAATCAACAAAAAAGAAGGAAAAGAACAAATAAGAAAAAGTAAAAAAACTTGTAATAAAGTGCTAATATGTTATAATTTTACATACAGAAAATGTACAATTATTAAATAAAGACAATTAAAAAAATAGTAACACTGTCCTAATAAGGAGAAATTAAATGCCATTTGAGATTATAAGAAACGATATAACTAAAATGAATGTAGATGCAATAGTTAACGCTGCAAATACTGCTCTGAAGATGGGTGGTGGTGTTTGTGGTGCTATTTTTAATGCAGCTGGGTACGAAGCTCTACAAATAGAATGTGATGCAATAGGTGGATGTAAGGTTGGAGAAGCTGTCATTACAAAAGGCTATAATCTTCCTGCAAAGTATATAATACATACTGTTGGACCAATTTGGAATGGGGGAAATAACAACGAGGAAAAGCATCTTATCAATTGCTATATGAACTCTCTTAAACTTGCACAGGGAAATAACATTAAATCAATAGCTTTTCCACTAATATCCTCAGGTATTTATGGATATCCAAAGCAAAAAGCATTGAAAGTGGCATTGTCATCAATTGAAAGGTTTTTACTTGAAAACGAGATGATGGTATACTTGTCTGTATTTGATAAAAAAGCTCTTGAATTAACTGAAAAATTATTTGAATCAATTGAAAAATACATAAATGATAAATATATTGAAGAAAATTATGTAAAAGATAGAGACAGAATTATTGAAAATTATGAGATTCAAGAAGAGCAATTAAACTATAAAGGATTTTTTCAATATATTCCTAAACATTCAATTAAAGGAAAAAGGAAACTAGAGGATGTAGTTAAAAACTTAGATGAAACTTTTTCTCAAATGCTCCTTCGTTTAATTGATGAAAAAGGAAAAACTGATGTAGAAACTTACAAAAAAGCTAATATTGATCGAAAATTATTTTCTAAAATTAGAGTGGACAAGCATTATAAACCAAGAAAGACAACGGCTCTCGCGTTAGCCATATCACTTGAATTAAATTTAGACGAAACAAAGGATTTGATTTGCAAAGCTGGATATGCACTTTCTCATAGTAGTAAATTTGATATAATTGTTGAATATTTCATTGAAGAAGGAAATTACAATATTTTTGAAATCAATGAAGCATTATTTGCTTTTGACCAGTCCTTATTAGGCGTATAATGTCGCTTTTAATGCGACCTATTTTTTACAATTAATGTTATCCTCATATTATTTAAAAAAATAAGTGATATGATAGGCTATCAAAAATTAAATTATTCTTGGGAATTTATATTTCTCGGAGCAAATATCGATTCTATTAAATAAAAGAGGAATAAAGAATACGAAGCATAATATATAATTTTATTTTTATATAAAAGAGGATTTATTTATGAAAATAAATAGTATTGATTATAAAATTAATTTTTTAGGAATGTTCGTTGATAAAGAATTGGAAAATGAGTATATTCAATTAAATTTGAAAAAATCTATCGATTATATTAAGTCAATTATTTTAATTTTAGAAATATTTAATATTTCGCTTATTATACTCGACTATTTTGTAGTTGATGTTGATTCTTTTATTTTAATATGTATTGGTAGGATTATTTTTGCTTTGTTTATTATAATATTATATTTTAGAATAGATTACATCAAAAACTTCAAACTTTTAACAAAATGGGTAACTATAAATGAAGTTATTTATATCTTTTTATTTTTATTTGTATTTTATAACTATGATTCACCTAATTATTTAATTCAGGCTTTTGGAGTTATAATATTAATTATGGGAATATTTATTATTCCTAACTATTTTATAAATAACATTGTATTGTCGGTGGTTGTAATTGTATTATTTAATGTAATTTCATTTTATTTTATAAAAGACATTAAAATTTCTGAATTATTAGCGGGAATAGTTAATTTAACTATAGTACTTATATTATTATCAATCGTTACTTATAGAAATAATTATTATAAAAGAGTTCATTTTATCGATAATAAGTATTTAACAACACTATCTGAAACAGATCAATTAACGGCAGTATATAATAAATCCAAATTGAATTGTGAAATAATAAGGAATATTCAATTTTCAAAAAGGTTTAATACACCACTGTCTATTATGATAATTGATATAGATGATTTTAAAAAAGTAAACGATACTTATGGACATTTGATAGGTGATCGTATAATTGTTGAATTTGTAACGATTATCCAAAATAATATAAGGGAAGTTGATATATTAGGCAGATGGGGAGGAGAAGAATTTATTATAATCCTTCCTAATACTGAAATATCTCAAGCTATAGAAATGGGAAATAGACTTCGACATGTGGTAGAGACATACAATTTCACTCAAATAAAAAACATAACATGTAGTATTGGAGTTAATCAGTTATCAAAAGATGATGATTTTTATAGCTTTATTAAAGAAGCAGATGAAATGCTTTATGGTGCAAAAGATGCAGGAAAAAACACTGTTATGGGATAAAAATAATAGTGGTGTTAATCAAACAAATATACAATATGGAGGGTATATGAATACATTAGTAGCGTATGCAACAAAGTACGGTTGTACACAAAAATGTGCTCAAGAATTGTCAAAAAGGTTGAAAGATAATGTTGAACTTGTTAATTTGAAAGAAAAAAGCAATGTTGATCTTTCTAAATATGATAGGGTAATAATAGGAGGCTCTATTTATATAGGAAAGGTCCAAAAAGAAGTAACAGATTTTTGTTCAAGTAACCTAGATGAATTATTAAAAAAGGAAATTGGACTATTTATCTGTGGTATGGATATGAATATGTTAGAAAAACAAACAAATGAAATTTTTCCTGAAGAACTTCTAAAAATTGCAAAAACAGTAAAACACTTTGGTGGAGAATTTACTTTTAAAAAGATGAATTTTATGGAAAAATTTATTATTAAAAAAATTACTAAAGTTACTTCTGATAAATCAAATATAAATTATGATAATATTAATAAATTTGCCATGGATATTAATGGATAATTATTATCAAGCTTTAGATACAATTAAATAATTGTATCTTTTTATTTATACTGATTTATACTTAAAACAACTAGTCAAATGGTCGTTAATTAACCCTGTTGCCTGCAAGTGAGCGTAGATTATTGTTGTGCCTAAAAATTTAAAGCCTCTAGATTTTAAATTTTTGCTGACTTTGTCAGAAAGTTCTGAATTAGCAGGGACTTGTGAAATATCATTCCAATGATTAACAACAACTTTGTTGTTAACAAAGCTCCAAATATATTTATCAAAGCTACCAAATTCTTCTTGAATTTCTATAAAGCATTTAGCATTATTTACTGAGGCTTCTATTTTTCTTCGATTTCTTATAATACCAGCATTTTGCATAAGTTCATTAATCTTATTTTCATCATAATTAGAAACCTTGTTTACGTCAAAGTCATCATAAGCTTTTCTGTAATTTTCTCTTTTTCGTAATACAGTGAGCCAATTTAAGCCAGCTTGAGCTGATTCAAGAACTAAAAATTCAAAATGCTTTTTATCATCATGTACGGGTACACCCCATTCCTCATCATGATATTTTACATATAATTCATCATTGCCACACCAAGGACATCTGTTCATAATTTACCCTCATTTTTCAAGATTTGTTTACATTTATAAATCTAGTATAACAATTTTTTATCAATATGACAATAGTTCGTTTATCTGAAAATTTATCTTATTTTGATTATATGAAACAGTTCTTAAAGTAAACAATGAATTTTTATCAAAGAAGATATATTAATTTCTTAAGAAGTTTGGTAAAATATATAAGAGCATATATAATTTAGGAGGGTTTTTATATGAATGTTGATAGCATTATTTTTGATTTAGATGGAACGCTGTGGGATTCTATTGATAGTATTTTAGATATATGGAATGAAACTATTATTAAATATATTGATGTAAAAAGAAAAATAACAGTTGAAGATTTGAAAGGTGTAATGGGGTTAACAATCAATGAAATTGGAAAAAGATTTTTTCCAACTTTAGATGAAGAAAAGAGCGTCGAAATACTAAGAGTTTGTTGTGAAGAAGAGTGTAAGTATTTAGAAAAAAGTGGGGGAAAACTGTATAATGGTTTAGAAGAAACTCTAGAAGCATTGTCAGATAAATATAAACTTTTCATTGTAAGCAATTGTCAACAAGGATATATTGAAGCATTTTTAAAAGCACATAAGTTAAATAAGTACTTTGTAGACTATGAAAATGTAGGAAGGACAGGCTTAACTAAAGGTGAAAATATAAACCTTATAATAAAGAGAAATAATTTGAATAATCCAATATACGTAGGAGACACCGAAGGAGATTTGAAATCAGCACGTTTTGCATCTATTCCATTTGTTTATGCTGAATATGGATTTGGTAATGTTAGTGAATATGATTATATAATACATAGTATTGATGAACTATTAAAAGTAATTGTCAGTATTGAATAAATACATGAATATGACACGATTATAACATGAATTTGCGAAATTGAACTATAAATATGATATTATTCAAATAAGGAGGAAATTGGATTGATAGAAACAAAAAGGTTATATATTGTTGAAGCAAATGAATCGGACATTGAAACAATTATGGAGTTTGAAAAACATGAGGACAATAGAGATTTTATCTGGAGTGGTACATATGAAGAACATATGGCTGAAATTAAGGATAAAGATTTCTTACTTTTTGTAATTAAAGAAAAAGATAATAATACAATTGTTGGTTTTATTTTAAACAAATTAGATTATGAATCTGAGATTTTTGAACTTAGAAGAATTGCAATATCTAAAAAGGGAATTGGTTATGGGAAAGAAGTTTTGACTGCATTATTTAAATATGCATTTGAAGAACTTAATATAAATCGTTTTTGGTTAGATGTATATCCAGACAATGTAGTAGGAATAAAGCTGTATGAAGGGGTTGGAATGCATTGTGACGGAGTATTAAGACAAAATTATAAATCTGAACGAGGCTTTTTAGACCAAAAAGTGTATTCTATGCTAAAAAGCGAATACTTTAAAAAATAGGAGTAGCTATATTATTTTGTTTTAGTTAGAATCTCATATATTTCGCTATTCAGGAGGAAAATAATTTGCAAAATTGTACGGTATATCATGGTGTAGGAAGGTTTAAAGTAGAAAAAGGAAAACATGGTTATATAAACAATAAAGGTGAAGTTACTATTCCAGCTGTTTATGATGATGCTGAAACAATACCTTATAGGGGACTTTTTAAAGTATCTAAAAGAGGAAAATGGGGATTGGTAAATAATGAAAATAAAATATTAATTCCTTTTAAATATGAATTTTTATGTACAAGCTATGAAAATGACTTTATTGTTTGCGGAAAAAAGAAAACTGTAAAGAAATTAGTTGATGAGAGTTTAAGTAATAAATTGGATTATGATGTTAAGTGGGATTTATATGATAATGAATTTGATTTGATAGTTAAGACTGAATTAGATGAAAAACCATATTATTTTAAGGTAGAATATAACACCAATGTTATATGGCCTAAACTTAAAAAATATTATATTTTAAAAAGCAAAAGTAAATTTGGTGTACTTTGTGAAGATGGACGACTAATAACAGATATATCACTTTCTAAAAGCGAGGCAGAAAACTTGATTAATACTTTATGTAGTTGATTTGTAAGTCATAATTTTAGAATAATGCAATTGTGAAATTGTTTATCATTATAAGTAGTGTAAAAAAATTTGACTAAGATTAAAACGGAGGAATTTATATAATGGATTTATTTTCTGAATACAATAATATTATAAGTATGGTACAAGAATTATTGAATAATAATGTTAACGAATGGACCTCTAATTACAAAAGATATTCTGATTTAATTATGGAAAATCAAAGTTTTATAAAAGATGCTAGAAAAAATTTTCACCAGTGGGAGCCATTATATGTGTACTCAAATATATCAGATACTATAAATGCAAATAAAAGTACAGTTAAGTATTCTTTAAGATTTGAAGGTCAAAAAGTTGCAACATTAAATATAAAGAATAATGGTAATGTTTCTTTAAAGGAAAATAATTCAATTTATAAAAATTTTGAATATATAAAAACAGATGATACAGAATACGATTGGAATTCAGAAAAAGCTAAAAAATTTAGAAATTACTTTAAAAAAAGATTTGAAGATAATCAGCAGAGAATTGACAACGGAAAAAGTAATTTGGAACATAGATTAGAGAGTTTATTATTGACTGAATTTTCTAAAAGTGAATCTAAAAATAAGGCTATTTTAAATATTCAACCAGTTACATTGTTAGATAGTCGTTTTCAAATGCCGACTCCTTTTAGTGCAAGTAAAGCAAAAGATAATATTGTTGAATACTCTGGGAAAAATGGAGGGGGGATAGATATATTAACTCGTATGAGAAAAGGAAACAGAGCTAGAATTTGTATAATGGAACTTAAGGATGAATGTATTTCTAGAGAAAGGCCTGAAAAAGCAATTAAACAAGCTATTGCATATGCTACATTTATTAGAGAACTATTGAGACATGAAGAAGCAAATAATGAATGTTGGTGGAAATTGTTTGGTTTTTCCTTTCCAATACCTAAAGACTTGATTTTGAATGCTGTTATAGTTATGCCAATAGGTGATTATAACGATAAAAGTTTTGAAAAAAAGAGATTATCTTTAGGAGGAAATGACCAACTAGAATTGCATTATATTTATTTTGATGAAAACACAGTCAATAATGATATTATAAAGATAAAGCCGATAATGGAAACTTCTCTTAATTAGTGGGGGCAAAAATGAAAGTAAAAATTCATCGCGGTACTCATCAAATTGGTGGGTGTATAACAGAAATATCAACACAAACTACAAAAATAATAATAGATATGGGAGAAGAACTGCCTAATAAAAACAAAGCACCACACAACATAGAAATCGATGGAATAACTAAAGGAATAAAAGATTGTAATGCAGTTTTTTTTACTCATTATCATGGAGATCATTTAGGACTCTATAAAAATATATTGCCAGATATTCCAATATATATTGGAGAGGCAGCTAAGGAAATATTTTTAAAGTTATCAGAACGTATAGATAAAGAAGCCGTACCTATTGTACAAGAATTTATAACATTTAAGGCGTTGGATAAAATTAGAGTTGGTAATATTAAAATAACTCCTTTACTAATTGACCATTCTGCTTATGATGCTTATATGTTTCTCATAGAATCTGATAATAAAAGAATTTTACATACAGGTGATTTTAGAGAACATGGTTTTAGAGGGAAAAAACTTATAAAAATGCTTGAAAAATATGTGGGGAAAGTTGATACTTTGATTATTGAAGGGACTATGCTGTCACGTGAAGGAACTGTTATTAGTGAAGATGAAATTATGAAACAAGCTAAAGTTTTGATGAACAATGAAAATAAAAAATATGTATTTGTATTATGTTCTTCAACGAATATTGATAGAATAGCCTTATTTTATAATTCGAATCCTCGTGGCAGATACTTTATTTGTGATGAATATCAAAAGAGCATTTTAGATGTAGTTTCAAAATTTGGTAGCAATAAATCAAATTTTTATAATTTTAAATATGCACTTACCTATGGGAAAAATTTAGAAGATAAATTAAGAACAAAAGGATTTTGTATGTTGGTAAGACAAAATGACTTTTTCAAAAATATAATAGAAAAATATGAAAAAGAAGATTTTTTATTTGTTTATTCTATGTGGGGTGGGTATTTAGATAGAGATGATACTAAGAATGATGGTTTAGTTGAATTTCTAAAAGATATAAATTATGTAAAATTACATACAAGTGGACATGCAACAAAAGAAACGATAATTCGTGTATGCAATGCAGTTAAACCTAAGTCTGGAATTATCCCAATTCATAGTGAAAATTCGAAAAAGTTATTAGATACTGATTTAAATTATCCAGTACATATTTTAAACGATGGAGAAACAATTGAAATAAAATAATGAAAATAGAAAGAAGTGATTGATATGTCTAATTATATAATAGATGGAATAATGGGATTGTGCGTAGCAGATGCTCTAGGAGTGCCAGTAGAATTTGAATATAGGGAAACACTTAAGAAAAATCCTGTAGTTAATATGCGTTCATATGGAACATATAATCAACCAGCCGGCACTTGGTCTGATGATACTAGTATGACAATTTGTTTAGCTGATAGTCTCTCAAAAGGGTTAAATTATGATGACATTATGAATAATTTCAATAAATGGATTACAAATGGTGAATATACTCCCTATGGAGAAGTTTTTGATGTTGGAGGTTCAACAAGAAGCGCTCTTTTAAAATATGAAAGTAAAATAGAACCTTTAAATTGTGGCGGAGTAGGGGAACATGACTACGGTAATGGATCACTAATGAGAATACTTCCTATAGTATTTTACTTGAAATCAAAAAATATAACAAACATTACTAAGGATGATAGAGGAATATATATTATCCATAATATTTCTAAACTAACTCATGCTCATAAAAGAAGTTTGATATCCTGTGGTATATACTGTTCAATTGCTATGGGATTAATCGAAAAAAAGAGCAAATATGAAGCTGTTAAAAATGGAATTTACAACACTATTAATTACTATAAAAAGTATGACAAATTTGAAGCTGAATTACATCATTTTCAACGACTTTATTCCAAAAATTTCAATGAACTTCCAGAAGAGCAAATAAGAAGTAGTGGATATGTGGTCGATACTTTAGAGGCTGCTTTATGGTGCTTTTTAAACACTGATAGTTATAAAGATTGCATTCTCAAATCTGTTAATTTAGGAGATGATACAGATACTGTTGCTGCTGTAGCTGGTGGATTAGCAGGAATATATTACGGATATGAAGATATTCCTAAAGAATGGATCGACAAAATTGCAAAACGACACTTTATTGAGGATATATGCAATAAGTTGTATCTAAGTTTTAATTGATAAATTTAGTTTATAAATTAAATAATAGAGTTTCTACTATACTAGTTGTATGGTAGATTTTTTTTCGGCCAAGTAAAATAAGAACTCGATTACATTAATAGGCTCATTTGGAAAGAGTGTAATTGTTAATAATAAAATCTCTAGTTTTAATTACAGTCGGTGACATATATTTTTCATTTGTCCAATGCATGTAAATTTTTCTTTCTAACACACAGTCTCTTATTTTTACCGTAACAATTTGGTTGCTCATAGAAGGTATTTCAGGGACTATGGCAATGCCAAGGTTAAGAGATACAAAGGAAATAACAGCATTACATTCCTCTGCCTCTAAAACGATATTAGGTTTTATATGCAATTGTTCAAACATATCATCAATTGTATCTCTTAAAGAACTATTTCTATTTAGGTGTATAAAAGGTTCGCCGATTAATTCTGAAATTTCAACATCTTTTCTTAAGGCGAATGGATGACTTTTAGATACGATCAGATAAAGTTGTTGTTTGCTAATAGGCACAGACTTTAAGCTTTTATCAAGTTTTGGACAAAATATTAAGTCGATTTTATTAGTTTTTAAATCTCGCAAAAGGTATTCGCTTACGTTTTGTACCAAAGAAAATTTAACTAATTTATTAGCATCATTTTTATAAAATTTATTAATCATTTCTGGAATGAATTTTGAGCTGACGCTATAGATATAGCCAAGGGTAACCGTTCCTGTCGAAGGATCTGTAAGTGTTTTAAGCATCTTTGTTCCTTCATCCAATATATCTAGTGATTTCTCAACATAATTAAGAAATCGTTCTCCTTGATGACTTAATTTTATCTTTTTTCCGTGTTTTTCGAACAATGGTACATTTAATTCCTTTTCTAACTGGGATATTGCATAACTTAAGCTTGGTTGAGAAATTAGTAGTATTTCCGAAGCCTTAGTATAATGTTGTATTTTTGCTAAAACGCGGAAGTAATGCAATTGCTGTAGTGTCATTTTAACCTCCTTATTATACTCTGTAATGAGTGCTTTTAGTTGTTAATATGCAGAACAGGTTAACCATGCAATAATATACCTTGATATGTTAAGTAATTATACCACATTAATAATAAATTGTCTCTATTGTATTGTTTTTAACAATAAGCTTTAAGTAACGAATTAATCGGTAGTATTTTATTTGATTAATTGTATATTCCTTATTTAATTATTATCAGGGAGGTTTGTTATTTTTGATAAAATTCGACAAAATATCTGTCTAAACCTATATTTTTACTTACTCTCAGACAATTGATATCCTAATTTTAATTGCAAAGAACCGAAATAAATAAAAAAGGTTCAGGAGTCTAAATCGATTAGTTTCAGTGGTTTTAGAATTTTTAGATACATTATATATATAATGTATCTAAAAATTCTATAATTCAATCATAGAAGTACTCTATGGTTATTATATAAAACTGGTATTTGACTTACAAAGATTATTAAGATAAAATTTTGTAAAAATATAAATTATTGTATATTCTTGAAAGGGGTGAAATAAAGTTGAAACTTCCTTTGAAAGTAAGTTTATGTGAGGTTGGCTTGAGAGATGGTTTGCAAAGTGAGCCCAAGATATTGGATACATTAGAGAAACTAAAGCTGGTTACCGGCTTAGTTGAGGCAGGCTTCAAAGTAATAGAATTAGGTTCTTTTATGAGCCCAAAAGCAGTTCCGCAGATGGCAGACACAGATGAGCTTTATAGGCAACTTAACAATGTAACGGATGTGGAGTTTCGAGCGCTTGTGGCTAATAAAAAAGGCGTACAAAGGGCTATCGACTGCGGTTGCCGCAAAATTAAGCTCAATGTTTCCGCCAGTAAAGGACATAACATTGCTAATATAAACAAAACACCAGAGCAAACTGTTGCTGGTTTCGATGAAAACGTTAGCTTGGCTTTAAAAAATAGATTAGAAGTTTCTGGGTCAATATCTATGCCCTTTGGATCTCCGTGGGAGGGAGTAATTCCGATTGAAGATGTGGAAAGTATAGTTGAATCGTATTTAAATGTAGGAATAAAAGAAATTTCATTGTCTGACGCTTCAGGAATGGCTACTCCAAACCAAGTTTATGATATGTGCAGTTCAATGAAGATGAAATATCCGGTTGTAAAGTGGTGGCTGCATTTCCATAATACTAGAGGGATGGCTATAGCAAATATCGTAGCTGCTATGGAAGCAGGAATAACAAATTTTGACTCATCCATAGGTGGCTTTGGCGGATGCCCATTTGTCCCAGGAGCAGCTGGCAATGTTTCTTCTGAAGATGTTGTTCATATGATGGAAGAGATGGGAATAAAGACAGGAATTGATGTGATTAAGCTTTTAGATATAGCAATGTTTATGCAGGACCTGCTTGGACATGAGGCTGACTCTTACCTTTTGAAAGCAGGTCGTTCAAAGGATTTAATAAAGTAAAGGCAATCGTTTTCAATAACAATATATCACAAATATCTGAACTTATGAAGCATTCAGCTAATTCGTAATCATAAGATTTAAAGGAGGAAAAAATGAGTAGAATGAGTTCGACGGAAGAGGTTTACGCAAAGCTTAACCAAGATCAGATTAACGAAATTGAGGAGAAATTTGCTAAAGCTGACGCAGCCCAAAGAATTTTTGAAAAGTGGAAACAGGAAGACATTGATAGAGCTATAAAGGCAATAGCATGGAAGGTAGCTAATACGCAAACCTTTAAGGAGTTGGTTGCCATGAGCATTGAGGAAAGCAAAATGGGAGATCCCGTAAGCCGTGAAAATAAGAAATATAAGATAAGAGGTGTATTGCGAGACGCTCTGCGACAGAAAAGCGTTGGTATTATTGAGGAAATTCACTCAAAGGGAATTGTAAAATATGCAAAGCCGGTAGGAGTTATAGCTTGTGTAGTACCTGCGACAAACCCAGACCTGACACCTGCGGGGAATGCTATATATGCGCTTAAGGCTAGAAATGCAATAATATTTTCTCCGCATCCTAGAGCAATTAAAACCGGTGGCAAGACAATAGAATTGATGAGAGAAGGATTGAGACAAGTAGGAGCTCCGGAGGATTTGATTCAGATATTGGGACAGGGAAAGGCTAAAATAAACAAGTCTATGTCAGAAGCATTAAACACTAAATGTGATTTGGTAATAGCAACAGGCGGGCAAGGTGTTGTAAGAAGGGCATATCATTCAGGGACACCTGCATATGGTGTTGGAGCAGGTAATGCAACAATGATTTGGGATGAGACAGCCAAAGACGAATTGATACAGGCTTCGTACAATACGATGCTTTCAAAGACTTCGGACTTTGGATCGGGATGCTCAGCGGACGGCAATGTAATTATTCACCATAGCATTTACGATGAAGGAATAAAAGCTTTGGTAGAGGTAGGAGGATATTTGCTGAATGAGAACGAGCAGGAGAAAGTAAAAAAAATAATGTGGGATGAGGAATGCCACAGATTGGCAGATTCTGTGGCACAATCGCCGCAGACAATGGCAAAGCTTGCAGGAATTGAAATTCCGGAGGATAGGAAGTTTCTTATAGCAATAGGAACTGGGAAGTATACATCAAATTACGAAGACACATGGTGCCGTGAAAAGTTGACAACACTTTTGGCAGTTCATAAATATGAAGGAGAATTTCAAAATGCAATAGATATAGTTAAAGCTATTCATGAAGTGGGAGGTAAGGGACATAGCGTCGGAATATACTCATACGATGAAAATCATATTCACAGACTTGCCCTTGAAGCCCAAGTTGGCAGAATAATGGTTAGACAGCCCCAATCAAAATCAAATGCCGGATCCTTCACAAATGGCATGCCTATGACTTCAAGCATAGGATGCGGAACTTGGGGAGGTAATGCAACTTCAGAAAATGTACATCTGCAACATTATATGAATGTAACTTGGGTATCTAGGGAAATTCCCGAGGATAAACCAAGTGATGATGAATTGTTCGGAGAATTCTATGAACCTTATAGAGAAGGATAAGTCTAAAGGAGGGCAAGACAATGAAAAGATTTATTTCTGAGCAAATGGTTGAATATTTGGAAAGGCGGAATACAGAATATGTTTTTGGATTGTGCGGGCATACTTTGATTGGATTTCTGGATGCTTTGTCAAGAAGTAGAAAGATAAAGTATATATCTTTCAGGAATGAGCAGCTTGCAGCAATGGCTGCCGACGGTTATGCAAGAATTAAGAAAAAAGCAGGAGTGGTACTTTGTCACTTGGGGCCTGGTTTGGCAAATGCTGTTACTGGAGTTGCGAATGCATCTTTTGATTCTATCCCCATGGTGGTTATAGCAGGTGACGTTCCAAGGTATTATTATGGCAAACATCCTCATCAGGAGGTTAATTTGCATTCGGATGCTTCCCAATATGAAATACTTAAACCTATTGTAAAAAGAGTTTGGAGAATTGATGATGCTGAAGCACTTCCTGAAATCTTAGACAAGGCTTTTAGGTTGGCTGAAAGTGGGAGACCTGGACCGGTACTTATATCCATTCCTATGGACGTATTTTCAACAGAAATAGAAGAAGAATTGTTTGCTCGTACATTTAAAGATAGCTTTGAAACAATTAAGCCTGCATTGGCACCTTCAGCTGCAAAAGCTATAGCAAAAAAGCTTATTGAAGCCAAGAATCCGGTTATTCATGCTGGCGGTGGAATATTGCTTGCAGAAGCATCAATGGAGCTTCAGAAACTTATTGAATTTTTGGATATTCCGGTATCAAGAACACTGATGGGGCAAGGATGTATATCAGATACACATCCGTTGATGCTTGGGCAAACTGGATTTTGGGGTATTGAGTTTACCCACAGATTTACAGCGAATGCTGATGTATTATTGGGGTTAGGCACTCGCTTTGCAGAAGCAGACAGTTCAAGCTGGTATACAGGAGTTACCTTTGATATGAACAAGACGGAATTTCTTCAGATAGATATTGATCCAGCGGAAATAGGCAGAAACTATCCGGTGGCAATTGGTGCGATTGCTGATTTGAAGCTGGCACTAACTCAGATTCTTGAGGAAGCTAAAATTCTATTGCCGGAAGGTATAGATAGACCGGAGCTAAGGAAAATAATAAAAGTAAACCGTACTCAATTCAAAGAATCGAATATTGAAATTTCAGAAGACGGAAGGTTCCCTATGACTCCCCAGAGAATATTGAAGGATGTCAAGGCGGTTATCCCTGAGGATGCAATCATTTTTACAGATGTAGGCTGGAATAAAAATGGCGTGGCGCAGCAATTTGATATCACAATCCCTGGTACAATTCACCATAGCTCTGGTTTAGCTACTATGGGATTTGGAGGATCTGCTTTGATTGGCGGAAAGCTGGCAGCACCAGACAAGGTAGTGTTGACGCTAGTAGGTGACGGAGGTTTTGGAGTCAATCCAGGTGCATTGGCTACGGCTGTAGAGCAAAATATTCCTGTGGTTTGGGTAGTTATGAACAACTCAGCATTCGGAACAATTGCAGGGTTGGAATACGCAAATTATAAGACAAAATTCGGGACTGTATTCACTATGCCTGATGGAAAACCTTATTCGCCAAATTGGGCTGAGGTAGCCAAGGCTTATGGAGTAGATGCAATAAAGATAAAATCTGCAGATGATTTCAAGCCTGAATTAAAAAAGGCTATAAGCTGCAACAAGCCATACTTGTTGGATGTTCCAATGGAAAATATAGTAGTGCCTACACCTGGATGTTGGAACATTAATGATATTTATATACCTAAACCTGGCATAGTTAATGGAAAATTGTTAAAGAATGAAAAGGGCGAGTACCAGCCGCCAAATCATTCTGTTTCGCACAAATAGTATTATTTAAAAGGAGGACAAATATGACAAGAAAGTTTTCGCTTGCTTATCTTACTATACCCGGAACAAGTCCGGTTGACCAGATAAAGATTGCTGCTGAGGCTGGATATGATTTTGTCAGTCTTAGGCCAATTCCTATGCATCTTCCAAATGAACCTTTGTATCAATTTGATTTGGATAAGAAATTGTTCAGAGAGATAAGAACAGCATTAACTGAAAATGGCATAAAGCTTATGGATATTGAACTTGCACGAGTCAGAGAGGATTTAAACGTTTATGACTATGAATCTGCATTTGCTGCAGGAGCTGAGCTTGGTGCAACTGATGTGCTGTCCAGCATTTGGAGTAAAGATAAGGAATTCTCTTTCAGAGAATTTGAGAAGATTTGTGATTTGGCAGCCAAGTACAATTTGAAGGTAAATCTTGAATTTGTAACTTTCTCAGGCATCACGGGGCTTAAGGATGCTTTGGAAGTCCTTGACAGAGTTGATCGTCCCAATGCCTATTTGATGGTAGATACACTTCATGCACATAGATCTAATGTCAGCCCTGCTGACTTAGATAAGGTAGACAAAAAAAGATTTGGATTTATTCATCTTTGTGATGGTCCTGGAGAAATTCCTTCATTAGAGGACCCTTCTATGATTGGCGTTGCAAGGGAAGGAAGACTATATGCAGGAGAAGGTGAAATAGACCTTAAAGGTATGCTTTTAGCTATGCCAAACAATCCTATATCAATAGAACTTCCAAATTCAAAAGAGATGGAACTTAGAGGAGCAGCAGGACATGTTGCAAGGTGTATCTTAACAGCTAAATTGCTAATGGCAGATATAGAACAGCTAGAGGTGACATCTTCAGGAAACAATAATGAGGAGGAGATAGAATGTCTGTCAGTATAAATACAAGAATGATTGCATTGCTCGGAAAGCCTTTGGCGCAATCTTATGCTGCAAGAATGCAGAATGCAGCATACAAGGCTGCTGGAATTGATATGTTGTATTTCTACTCAGAGGTGGAAAACGACCATCTGCTTGATGTAGTAAATGGAATAAGGTATATGAACTTTGCCGGTTTTGCTGTGACAAAGCCTAACAAAGTCGAGATAATGAAGTACGTTGATGAAAAGGATCCACTTTGCGAAAAGATGAATGCCAGTAATACCGTTGTTAAGTTACCGGATGGTAGATTGAAAGCGTACAATACAGACGGAATAGGATTTTATAGGGCACTAAAAGAGGAAATTCAGGATATAAAAGTGAATGAATCCACTTTTTTCTGTATAGGAGCAGGGGGTGCAGCCAGAGCAATATGTAGTGTATTAGCATATTATGGTGCTAAAAAGATATATATAGCAAGTAGAACTCTTTCAAAAGTCAAGGTGTTAGTTGATGAGGTAAACGATAATTTTGTACCGGTTGCAGAGCTGGTTAATATTAAAGATTCAGTTTTAGTGAAGGATAAAATCGCTGAGTCAGACGTTATAATGAACAATACTGGACTCGGTATGATTACGAGTCTTGGAGAAACTCCAATACCTAAGGAATATCTTCGTTCTGGTCAGTTGTGTTTTGATGCAACCTACAATCCATCCAAAACGCGGTTTCTGATGGAGGCTGAGGAAATGGGCTGCATTATAATGAATGGCTTAGGTATGTCTTTATATCAGGGAGCTGAGCAGATTGAACTTTGGAGTGGAGAAACCGCTCCTGTGGAAGCGATGCGGCTGGAGCTCATGGATATCCTTTCAGGGAAATAATAAACTAACCTTAATATCTATACAAATACTTGCAGAGGAAAGGAGGAAATGAAATGTCAGCAATTAAATGGTTGGATGAACACTTTGAAGAAGCCATCTTAGTGCTTTTACTTGCTTCCATATCAAGTGTAATGATGGCACAAATATTTGCTCGAACCTTTTTCAACTCAATGACTTGGCCTGAGGAATTTTCAAGATATTGCTACATTTGGACCGTTTTTTTATCACTTAGTTATACCATTAAAAAAAGAAACATGTTGAAAGTTGGAATTGTAATGGACTTGTTGCCTCAAAAGGTAAGAAGAACCATAGAGATTTTGGTAAACGTTATTATGCTTGTATTGTTTGTGATTTTATTTAGGTATGCGATTGTCTATACCAATAAAATTCGGGTGACAGGGCAGTTTTCACCGGCAATGAACATACCCATGTGGATTATGTATCTGTCTACTGTAATTGGATTTGGGTTATCTTCAATAAGGATGGTGCAAGAAATAGTAAATAACATTAGGAATTTTAACGAAAAAGTTGAAACAACTTTGGAAGCTACTCTCAAGGAAGCCAAAGAGGAAGTACAGGCCACAGGTGTTGAGCTTGATGACAGATTAAATTTATCAGGAGGTGATGTGTAATGGCTTTGTGTATATTTATGGTATTTATGGTAGGTTTGGTATTTGCTGTGCCCATTGCTATTAGTATGGTGATTGGTGCAATGACACCTCTTGTACTTGGCGGTACCGGGAGCTCAATTCAACAGTTGATTGCAAACAGCTTTTCAGGGTCAGACACAACCCCTATTTTAGCAGTACCTCTGTTCATATTGGGAGGAGTTCTTATGGCTGAGGGAGGAATATCCAGAAGGTTATTTAACTTCTTTGCTTACTTTGTAGGCAATTTAACCGGAGGGCTTCCCTGTGCAGTTATATTGACCTGTCTGTTCTATGGAGCAATTTCTGGCTCTGGTCCTGCAACGACGGCGGCTGTTGGTTCCATGACTATTCCATTCTTGGTTGAGATGGGTTATGATAAAACCTGGTCAGCGGGCATGGTTGCTACTTCAGGTGGTCTTGGAGTAATTATCCCACCATCCATACCTTTTGTCCTCTACTCGCTTGCAACGGGGGTTTCTACTGGAGCTCTCTTTTTGGGAGGTATATTGCCAGGAATTCTTATAGGTATTGGAATGATGATCTACACGGTATTATATTGCAAAAAAAAGGGAGAAGATAAACAAAAGATTAACCATAAAATGAAAGAGCTTAGAAGTAATGGATTTGTAAAGCTTTTTAAGGAGAGTTTCTGGGCATTACTTTCACCGGTTATTGTGTTGGGTGGTATTTATTCTGGCTTTGTAACACCTACTGAGGCTGCTTGTATATCAGTATTCTATTCTCTGTTTGTTTCATTGGTTGTATACAAGTCATTTACAGTTAAAGAAATAATTCCCTTCCTAGCAAAAGCTGTAAGAACATATGCACCATTGTGCTTTGTGCTTGCATTTGCAACTGCTTTTGGAAGAGTTTTGGCATTGGCGAAGGCGCCGAATCTCATTGAAGGCTTCATTTTGAACAATTTCACATCAAGTTTTTCGGTACTGACAGGTATAGCTGTAATATTTCTGTTACTTGGGATGGTCATGGATACTGGTCCTGCAATCGTTATTTTATCACCCATATTGCTGCCTGCAGTTCAATCTATGGGTGTGCATCCTGTTCACTTTGGGGTTATTATGGTGTGTTGCCTATCCATAGGCTTAGCAACACCGCCATTTGGTCTGGATCTGTTTGTAGCAGGAACATTGTCTGACACCCCTCCAATGAACGTGGCAAAAAGAGCATTACCTTTTATTTTTGCATTTGGTATAACGTTGTTTATCATTACATATATACCATGGATAAGTCTTGCATTTCTTTAAATGGATTCAAGGAAAAATAAAAAATGAGAAAGGGAGGAATAAAAGTGAAAAAAATATTAATTATATTATTGGCAACAACAATGGTTTTAGCGCCTGTTGCATGTACACAAAATACACCTGCACCTACGTCAGAACAGCCTTCTGAACAACCGTCTGAACAGCCAGAATTAGAAGAAGGAGGGTATGAATCACTAGAACCGGTAGTTCTTATAGGTGCTGATAATGCCGGTGTTGGTGCTGCAGCACAGCTTTATGGGGAACTTATAACAAAAAGGGTATCAGAAATCACTGGAGGAAAATTGACAATAGATTATTTCCCAAACAGTCAGCTTGGAAATGACCAAGAACTTCAGGCACAGATGCTTGCGGGAGATATTGACTTTGTAATTGCACAGACTGCACAAACAGTATCTTTTGTTCCAGAGGTTGCTATTTTTGATCTTCCGATGGTGTTTGCGAAGTATGATGCAGCAACTATTGACTATGCACTTAACAAAAGTGAATTCACAGAAAAAATTAACGAGGCTTATAAAGCAAAAAACATGTACTGTCTTCACTTTCTTCAAGGAGGAACATTCAGAGAGACAACTTCTAACAAAAATATTTCAACGATTGATGACTTTAACGGATTGAAGATAAGAACTATGGAGAATAAGAATCACATGGCATTTTGGCAGTTAATGGGCGCAGCACCTACGCCTCTTGCATGGTCAGAGGTATACGTATCTTTGCAGCAAGGTCTGGTAGATGCACAGGAAAATGCTACAGATACTTGTATAGGAGCAAACCTTCAGGAAGTTCAGGATTACTTGATCATGACCCATCATATATTGTATTGCAATCAGTTCCTTATTAGTGCTGAAAAATTTGACAGCCTTGACCCGATGTACCAAGATGCACTTCAGCAGGCTGTTGATGAAGCTGCAGTAGAAATTGAGGCGAAGCTTGCAGAAATCGATGTTACTAATAAGCAAAAATTGATAGATGGTGGAATGAAATTGGTTGAATTTGATGCAAGTTTTATAGAACAAGTATTAACTAAGGCGCAGGGAGTATATGATTCAATAGGTGCAGAAATAGGACAAGAATATGTGGATTCCTTGCTTAAAGCTCTTGAAAAATAAGAAATTCAATAACTGAGCTAAAATATCACAAATTATGATAATAATATAATTTGTGATATTTTTTTATTTTCCTGAATCTATTGTGGTGAATATGTAAAAAAAATATAGTTTTATTATTTTATCATAAAACCATTTCCATTAATTGTTAATAATAAATCATTTACAATTATAGAAAGTATTGTTATAATAATATCAAAATTCCTAAATAAATTTATATTAAAAAAAAGGAATTTTTTTAATGACTATTAATGACCGTGCGGTCATTAATTTATAGGAGGCTTTAAATGGCTCGTTATACGTCTTTGGATCCAAAAAAGTATATTAAAATTAGAGATGCAGCAATTACGTTATTTTATAATCAAGGTATAGATAATACGAGCATTCAACAAATAGCAAATGAGGCAGGAATAGCCAAGGGAACAATATATTTGTATTTTAAAAACAGAGATGATTTAGTTTCTTATATTTTTAATTATTGTTTTAATTTACATATCGAAGCTTCTATGAAAGATGTAGAAGTTCAAAAAAGCAGTAGCGACAAGTTGAAAAAAAGAGTTAAGAATATATTATTATGGAATATAGAATTTCCAAAGGAATCTTCAATTGCCAGAGCATACTATAAACCTGTAAATGTTGTTGGAACAGAAAATGTGGCATTTTCTAGGTCGTATGAAATTAATAAGGAATTTGTAAAGACAGGAGTAGAAATGGGAGAATTTAAACAACTACCATTAGAATTCTTATGTAATGTTTTCTTTAGTGCGGTTGAAGGAATCTCTACATATGTTAAAAATAATAAACATGTATTGAAAGATGAAGCACTTTTAGAAAAAATGATAGAAGCAACTGTTGATAGTATTAGAAAATAATGTTGTGAATGGGTAAAACCTTCATATAAAAAAAATAGGGAGAGAAGACATGAAAAAAATCAAACAAATTTTATCAGTAATATTAGTTTTTGCAATGATGTTTGGTATAGCTGGCTGTAGCAATACTTCATCTACTGATGAGTCAGCTTTGTTTAGTAAGGGAACTTATACATCAAAGGCACAAGGTATGGGAGGAGATGTTGAAGTTGAGG
Source organism: Sedimentibacter sp. MB31-C6 (assembly GCF_035934735.1). NCBI lineage: Bacteria > Bacillati > Bacillota > Tissierellia > Sedimentibacter > Sedimentibacter sp. MB31-C6. The sequence goes on along the minus strand of NZ_CP142396.1, from coordinate 630,614 downwards.
TAGTTGTATCAGATAATTCAATTGAATCAGTCAAAGTATTGAATCATAATGAAACACCAGGATTATCAGATCCTGCAATTGAAAAAATACCTGCAGATATAATAAGTGCACAAGGTTTAAAAGTAGATGCTGTGTCTGGTGCAACGCTAACAAGTAATGCAATTATTGAAGCAGTAACTGCTTGCTTAGAACAAGCAGGAGGAGATATTGATAATCTTAAAAACAAAGGTTTAGAAGAAACAGCTACTGAAGATGAAGTAATTGAAACAGACGTTGTTGTAGTTGGCGGTGGTATTGCTGGTCTTTCTGCAGCTGTTGCAGCTTCTGAAGAAGGTTCTAAAGTAGTACTTCTTGAAAAAATGGCAAGCGTCGGAGGTGCTTCTATAGTTTGTGGTGGAGAAATTATCGCAGCAGGAACAGAAATGCAGAAAAATCAAGGAATCGAAGATTCTACTGAAGATTTGAAAAATTATTGGTTAGAAGTAGGACAAGAAAAAGTTAATGAAGAAATAATAAGCTTTGTAGCTGAAAACAGTGGTAATACTGTAGATTGGTTGAAAGAAAGAGGAGTAACATTTGGCGACGTTACATTTTCTTACAATTATCCTGCACAATCACCTTATAGAAATCATTCAACAGTTAGCGGAACAGGTCAAGACTTTATAATGCCATTGCTAGAAACAGCTGAGAAAAATGGTGTAGATGTAAGACTTGAAACACCGGCTGTATCATTAATAAATGAAGATGGAGTGATTAAAGGTGTTATTGCTGAACATAAAGGAAGTAAAATAACAATTAATGCTAAAAGCACAATATTAGCAACAGGTGGATATGCAAATAACGAAGAACTTATGAAAGAATATAGTCCAGCAGTAGGTGCATTTGGTACTTTCCTTGGGGAAGCTCATCAAGGAGATGGATTGATTATGGCTAGAGACGCAGGAGCAGAAATAGTTGCTGGTGGTGGTGCGATTGCAAATCCAATGGATATGGGTGCTACCGGATATTCTGATGCTGGTGGAATTTTTCTTAATGTAACACCAGAAGGAACTCGTTTTGCTAATGAAAATGATTATTGGTTTAAAAGAACAGCTAATTTGTATTTTGAGGAAGGATTCAATAATTACTATGGAATCTTAGATTCAAAAACAGAAAATGAAGGGTTAGAAGAAGCAATAAATAACGGGACAGCTTTTAAAGCAGATACAATAGAAGAACTTGCAACAGCAATTGGAATAGAACCAGATGTTTTATCTCAAACAGTTTCACGTTATAATGAAATGTGTATAAATCAAGTGGATACAGACTTTGGTAAACCAGCTGTAGGAATGATAGGAAATAGAGCGGAATTTGCTCAGGAAGTAAATTTATTGACTTCTATTGATGAAGCTCCTTATTATGCAATATCATTTCCAACAAATTATGTTACTGGAACATTTGGCGGACCTAAAGTTAATATAAATTCAGAAGTAATATCAACATCAGGTGATACAATATCTGGGCTGTATGCTGCAGGAGAAGTAGCCAATGGAGAATTGTTTTATAGACAATATCCTTGCTCAGGATCATCAATTCAAATGAGTGCAACAATGGGAATCCAAGCTGGAAAAGCAGCAGCAGAAGCATCACAAGTTAAATAGAATTAAAATAGCATAATATAATAACCGCTCTGATAATTTCAGAGCGGTTTTATTATACTTATTTAATATCAAGGTCCCTATAGTAACAATGCTTTTTCGCATTTCATAGAATGTTATGATAATAGTATATTGATTATTAAGTAAAAGGAGGAGAATATAATATGTATAAAATAAGCACCTTACTAAATGAAAGTTTATTGAGAGAAGAACAAAAAACTGCTAATGTAGGTAAACCGGCTCCGTTATTCTCAGCACAAGCATTTTACAATGGTAATTTTGTTAATGTTAATTTGGAGGATTATAGAGGTAAATGGGTATATCTTTGCTTTTATCCGGGTGATTTCACATTTGTTTGAGCCACTGAAATAGCAGCAGTTGCTGCTAAAAATAACGAATTTGAAGAATTAGGAGCACAAGTTTTATCCTGTAGTGTAGATTCTGTATATACTCATAAAATGTGGAATGACTTAGAACTATCAAAAATGATTGGTGGCAATATTCCATTTCCAATGTTATCTGACAGAAATGGAGAAATAGGTAGAATGTACGGTGTTTATAATGAAGAATCTGGAACAGAAGTAAGAGGTAGATTCATTATAGATCCAGATGGAATTATACAAGGTTATGAAGTGCTTTCTCCACCTGTAGGAAGAAATGTAGCTGAAGGATTAAGACAATTAAAAGCATTTAAACATGTAAGAGAATCTGGTGGAACAGAAGTAACACCTTCAGGATGGAAGCCTGGTAAAAAAACATTAAAACCTAGACCGCAACTTGTAGGAAATGTATGGCGAGAATGGAATGTTGAAGATGCATTTAACTAACATGTGGTGGGCATATTACATGTGTATCATAACGCTAAACTAACATGTAGGGGACGCATTGCATGCGTCCCGCGATATGCATAAAATGCATACCCTACAATGCAAGAATAAAATAGAAAATTGCATAAAATCGATTAAACGAGGTATTTCGAAATTGCAAGCATGGAATAAATAATTGCAAAAATCCTCAATAAATATAAAATAAATAGCGAATAATTAAATAAAAATGAAATTTAATCTTGACTTAGACTCAAAACGATATTATAATATGCCTTATGAAATTAAAAATAATAAATACAAAATGCAACTAATAAAAAATAACTTTCATATAGTTGCATGTAGGGAGGTCAAGATGAAATATAATTCAATAGATGTAATTAAACCAAAACTTTATAAAGATATTTTTTCGTATGAAGAAATTCCTATAATTAAATTTAACAATATTCAGCTTCCTATAAATACTCCTGAAAATATATGGATAACCGATACAACTTTCAGAGATGGACAACAATCTATGACAAGCATGAATACTGAACAGATGGTAAAATTGTTTGATTTTCTTCATGAATTAGATAATGATTCAGGAATAATTAAGCAGACGGAATTTTTTCTTTATTCGCAAAAAGATAGAAAAGCCGTTGAAGAATGCATGAAAAAGGACTATAAATTTCCTGAGATTACATCTTGGATTAGAGCTAACAAGGAAGATTTTAACTTGGTTAAATCAATGGGAATAAAAGAAACAGGGATATTGATGTCTTGTTCAGATTATCATATATTTAGCAAATTAAATAAAACAAGATCAGAAGCAATGAAAATGTATTTAGATATTGTATATGTTGCATTGGAAAATGGAATTATTCCAAGATGTCATTTTGAAGATATTACAAGAGCTGATTTTTACGGTTTTGTAGTACCATTGGCTAAAAATCTAATGGAATTGAGTATGGAGAGTAAAATAAATGTAAAAATTAGAGCCTGCGATACATTGGGTGTGGGAGTGTCTCATATTGGCGTTGAACTGCCCAGATCTGTTCCTGCAATTATTCATGGACTTAAGTATTATGCACAAGTTCCTTCAGAGTTTATAGAATGGCATGGTCATAATGATTATTATGCTTCAGTAACTAATTCAACAACTTCATGGTTGTATGGAGGTTCATCTGTAAACACAACATTATTTGGAATAGGAGAAAGAGTTGGAAACACACCTCTTGAAGCAATGATTATAGAGTATGCTCAAATTAAAGGTAATGTGAAGTCAATGAATTTAAAAGTAATAAATGAAATAGAAAAATATTTTGAAAAAGAACTTAAATATGAAATTCCCCCAAAAACACCCTATATAGGCAGCGAGTTTAATGTAACAAAAGCAGGAATTCATGCGGACGGTCTTTTGAAGAATGAGGAAATATATAATAGCTTTGACACAAGAAAGATACTTAATAAACCACCATTGGTTGCTATTAACTTATATTCAGGAATTTCAAGCATTGCTTATTGGATTAACAGTTATTTTGAATTAAAAGACGATAAGAAAATACATAAAAATGATGAACGGTTATTATCCATAAAAAATAAAATAGATGAAGAATATGAAAATGGAAGAACAACTAATATATCAAGCGAAGAAATGAAAAAATTGGCAAATTTATTTATTTTTAGTTTTAGCAACACAGAACAGGCAATATAGGAGGCAACATGGCATTAACGTTATCTGAAAAAATTATTAAAAAACATTTAGTTACAGGTGAAATGATTTCTGGACAGGAAATTGGAATAAAAATTGACCAAACACTAACCCAAGACTCTACAGGAACAATGGCTTACCTACAGTTTGAAACTATGGGAATTGATAAGGTGAGGACGAAACTATCAGTAGCATATATAGACCATAACATGCTTCAGTCAGGACCTGAAAATGCTGATGATCACCTTTATATTCAAACAGTTGCAAAAAAACACGGAATTCACTTTTCCAAACCTGGAAATGGCATATGCCATCAGGTTCATTTAGAAAGGTTTTCGGTTCCAGGAGATACACTTCTTGGCTCTGACAGTCATACTCCAACTTGCGGAGGGATGGGTATGCTTGCATTCGGTGCAGGTGGTCTTGATGTTGCAGCAGCTATGGCAGGAGGAGAATACAATATTGTAATGCCACAAATCGTAAATGTTGAATTAAAGGGTAAACTCAATAAATTTTCAACTGCGAAAGATATAATACTAGAAGTGTTGAAATATTTTACAGTTAAAGGTGGAGTGAATAAAATATTTGAATATACAGGCGAAGGTGTAAAAACCTTATCTGTTCCCGAAAGAGGAACAATTACAAATATGGGTGCTGAATTAGGGGCAACAACTTCTATTTTTCCTTCTGATGAAAGAACTTTGGAGTTTTTAAAAGCTCAGGGAAGAGAAAAGGAATTTACAGAGTTGAAAGCAGATGAAGAAGCTGTTTATTCGGAAAAAATAACTATTGACTTAAATATGCTTAGTCAAAATATAGCTCTTCCTCATTCACCGGATGCAGTTGTACCTGTAAGTAAGGTACGCGGCAAAAAGGTTACTCAAGTTGCCATTGGAAGCTGCACAAATTCTTCATATATGGATTTGATGAAGGTTGCTAATATACTTGACGGTCATACTGTTCATGAAGATGTATCATTGGTAGTATCGCCAGGTTCAAAGCAAGTTCTTGCGATGATTGCACAAAACGGAGCATTGGCTAAAATAATATCTGCAGGTGCCCGTATTCTTGAAAGTGGTTGCGGTCCATGTATTGGAATGGGACAAGCTCCAAGTAGTAATGGTGTATCTCTTAGAACATTTAATAGAAATTTTAAAGGTAGGTGCGGAACTCAATCAGCAGATGTATATTTAGTAAGTCCTGAAGTTGCTGCAATTTCTGCAATAAAAGGTTATATAGCAGGTAGTGAAGATTTCGATGATGAAGTTGATTTAAATATAGAAATACCGGAAAAATTCCTTATAAAGGACAACTTAATAGTGAGCCCTTCAGATAATAGCAAAAATATTGAAATTATTAGAGGACCTAATATAAAGCCGTTTCCAAAGAACAAAACTATGAAAAATACCATAAAGGGAAAAGTATTAATAAAGGTTGGAGAAGATGTTACAACAGATACAATAATGCCTTCCAATGCAAAACTTCTTCCTTATAGATCAAATATTCCATATTTATCAGAATTTTGTTTTTCACAAATAGATGAGAACTTTTCTAAAAGAGCAAAAGAAAATAATGGCGGAATAATAGTTTCAGGTAAAAATTATGGACAAGGCTCCAGCAGAGAGCATGCTGCATTAGCTCCATTATACTTGGGAATAAAAGCAGTAATGGCTAAATCCTTTGCAAGAATTCATAAAAGCAATTTAGTCAATAACGGCATACTTCCTTTAACTTTTGTAAATGAAGAGGACTACGAAATCATTGATATGATGGATGAAATAATTATCGACAATATTTTAGAACAGGTAGAAAACAATATAGTTAAGGTTAAAAATAAAACAAAAAATAAAACTTTTGAAATGGGACTTACATTGTCAAAAAGGCAAACTGATATAATTAAATCAGGTGGACTTTTAAATTTTATGAAAAAGAGCAGAGGGTAAAATGAAAAGAAAAATTACATTGATTCCTGGAGACGGGATAGGTTTGGAGATAATGCATGCGGCAAGAGAAATTATAGATGCTGCAACAGATAATATCGAATGGGAAGAAGTAATAGCAGGTAACATCGCATATGAAAAGTGCGGAGTTCTTTTGCCAGAAGAAACTATAAACAGCATAAAAACAAATAAAGTGGTTTTAAAAGGACCTATAACAACACCTGTTGGTAAAGGTTTTAGAAGTATAAATGTAGAGTTAAGACAAAAATTTAATTTATATGCCAATGTAAGACCTGTAAAATCATATGAAGGTATCGAGTCCCTTCATAAAAATTTAGATTTGGTTATAGTTAGAGAAAATACAGAAGATCTATACAGAGGAATTGAACATATGGTAAATAAAGATGCTGCCGAAAGCATTAAGGTTATCACAAGAAAAGCAAGCGAAAGGATAGCTGATTTTGCATTTAAATTAGCTCAAAAGGAAAACAGAAATAAAGTCACATTAACTCACAAAGCAAACATAATGAAATTAACCGATGGATTATTTTTAGAATCCGGCAGAAATGTAGCGTTAAAATATCTCGATATTGAATTTGAAGATGTTATTGTTGATGCAATGTCTATGAAGTTAGTAATGAATCCACATGATTATCAGGTTATAGTAGCTCCTAATTTATACGGTGACATACTTTCTGATATGTTAGCAGGTTTAATTGGAGGTCTTGGTATGACTCCAAGCGCTAATATAGGAGATGAAATGGCAATATTTGAACCTGTACACGGTTCAGCACCTGATATAGCAGGTAAAAATATTGCCAACCCAACATCTGCAATTTTATCAGGCATCTTGTTATTAAGGTATATAAATGAAAATGAAGCTGCGTTAAAAATCGAAAATGCATTGAGAAATGTCTTAAAAAACAAAAAAATGCATACAAGAGATATTGGAGGAGATTTAACAACAATAGAATTTAAAAAAGAAATACTCACCAACATGTAGGGGACGCATGCAATTCGTACCGCGGTATGCATAAAATGCATACCCTACAATTTCCTTACTGTAGGAGTACATTTGCATGCGTCCCGTAAATATTAATCAAATAAATGTTATAAATTGACAAATATCAATTGTGGTGATATAATTACCATGATGGAAAAATTTCTATCATTGACTAAATAGCAGTTAATATAAACTGAACATTTTATATTAACTGCTATTTAGGAAAACGTTACGAAAAATATAGTTGAGGTAAAAAAATGTTTAAAAATATAGAAAGAAAATACATAATGAATATCTTTATGACTTTTACTGATTTTTTATCAGAAATATATGGAGAGAATTGTGAAATAGTTCTTCACGAAATAACAGAAGAAGGGTCATCTATTATTGCTATAAAAAATGGACACATTAGTAATCGCGCAATTGGGATTGAAAAAGATGATGTTTTAAAAAAACAAATTGAAATTTCTAAAGGTAATAGCTATTCCGCAAATAGATTTCATAAAACAATAGAAGGTGGCGACATGAAATCTAATAGTTTTTTTATAAAAGATTCTTCAGGTGAATTAATTGGAATATTATGTGTCAATATAGACCTATCCTCCATAATAACGCTTAACAAAATTACTGAAAAATTTCTTTCAGAGTTTATGAATAACACTTTGAATAACAATCATAAAGTCAATGAGGAAGAAGAAACTATAGAGGAATATACATATCGTATTATGAAAAAAATTGTTAATCAATCAGATGTTCCAGTAGACAGGATGAATATGGAAGAAAAAATAGAGATTCTGAGATTATTAAAAGAAAAGGGAGTTTTTAGAATAAAAGGTGTGGTGAGAGAAGTAGCTAAACAACTCGATGTTTCAGAAACAAGTATATATCGATATTTACGTGAAATAGAATGATGAGGAGGTGATTACTTGCCTTGTATTGTAATAAAAACAAAAAAAACGAATACCACTGTAAATTTAAAATTATTAAGTGAAGATTTATCGAAATCCACTGGAATTGATATTAACCGAATTTCTATTATGGTGGATTATTATGAGGATAAAGATTTTTTAAAATTAGATAATAATTTAATTATTTTTGTACATATTTCCGAGGATAATCAAAAAGATCAGATTGATCTTATATGTAGAAAAATATCCTCTTTATCTGAAAGTTATTTTAATAAAAAACAAAATAGTTCTGCAGTAATTTGCACACCAATGCAAAGTGGATATTTTTATTTAAACGGTACTATAAAATGAAGGGAGAAAGTAAAATGAGTAAAGCGAGTAAAATTTTATTACTTCATGGTGCATGGCATAATGGAAGCTGTTGGATGGAGGTTCAACAATTATTAAAGGAAAAAGGTTATGAATCAGAAGCATTAACATTACCTGGGAATAAAGCAAACGACAATAAAAACGTTTCATATGAAGATTATGTAAATTATGTTTCTGAAGCAATCAACAAACAAGAAAAACCTGTTATTGTTGTAGGACACTCTAGTGCAGGACACATTTTACAGATGGCTATTCCAAAGGTAAAAGAAAAAGTTGAAAAAATTATATTTAATAATGCATGGTTACTTCCTCATGGAAAGTCTCAATTTGATTTTGTTCCTGATGAAGTAAAAGAAGGTATGAGGATGATGGCAAAAGAAAGTGGAGATGGTGCTATTCCTATTGATATTACATTTGTAAAGGGAATGTTAGCTACAGAAGCTTCTGAAGAACGTATAGAAGCATTGATGGACAAGCTTGTTACTCAACCACTAGTAATAATGGAAACAAAAATAAATGCAAATGATTTTAGTCAATTAAATATACCTCAAGTATTATTGTATTGTACTAAAGACAAATCTGTTGAGCCAGGTGCCTTTTTAAATATGTTTAAAGCACAAGGCAAAAATGCTGTTGTGGAGATAGAATGTGACCATGAAGGTTTATTTACAAATCCAAAAGTATATACAGAAGGACTAATACAATGTATTGAGATTTAATTAGGTTCATGTATAACTAAGGCGGTTAAGCTAAAAATTGCTTAACCGCCTTCTTGTAATTAAAAAAGAATAAGTATCTATAACGAAAAATATTATAAGTTGACAATATGTATATACGAGTATATACTATACTAAAGAGATTACTAATTTAAAAAGAGGTGGTTTAAATGAAAACTAATTTATCTAAGTGGGGAAATAGTGCGGCTATTCGTATACCAAAGACCATATTAGAAGAATTAAATATAGATAGTAATAATTTTGAAAAGATAAGTTTTAGTATGGATATAGAAGGTGATAAGTTGATATTAAAAAAGAAACAAGAAAAAACTAAATTCGAACTTTTAGCAGAACAGTCTAATGGAGAAAAATTAAATCCAAAAGTAGATATAGACTGGGGTAATCCCACTGGAAAAGAAGAGTGGTAATAATTATGACTAAATTAGATAAGAACAATTATAATAATTTGAGATTTGGCGACATAATAAAAATTAATTTTTCCTCATCTAAAGGACACGAACAGAAAGGCTATAGACCTGGAGTTGTAATATCAGATCCAATTACTCAAAAAGAATTGAATGGTATAGTAACAGTAGTACCAATAACAAATTCAATTAGTACGTTTTTCACAAGGGTAAATTTAGATAAATACAATATCCAAACTAAAGGTGACATACTAATGGATCAAGTTAAAGTTTTGAATTTGAGTGATAGACAGTATGAATTTATAGAAAAAGCACCAGAAGAGGCTTTAAACAGGTGTAATATAATTTTTAATGCTATTTATGAAAAATTATTAAATTCTTAAACCAAATAAATTGTTTTCAACTCACACATTGAACCCAATCAGTTCTGTAATGTACATTAAGTGTGAAGAAAACTTGCAGTTGAGGTTTATCTGCAAGTTTTTTAATTATCTACAATTCCTCAACATTATTTCTGAATGCTTCCATCATCTCACTGGTTAGGCTTATATTCAGTTTCGCAGGAGGTATGTCCTCTCTGTTAAGCCAAATCCCCATTGATAGCTCTTCTTCTTGAAGAGTGATAGTATCATCCCCATCAAGCTCAGCATAAAATCCGGCAAGTAGTGTATCAGTAAATGGCCATGGTTGGCTTTTATAAAATTTTAAATTTTTTTACATCCAGTCCAACTTCCTCTTTAACTTCCCTTATTACTGTTTGCTCTAAACTTTCACCAATTTCAGCAAAACCGGCTATAAGAGCATAATTAGTATAAGCTCGTCCTGCATACTTGGTTAAAAGCAAGCGGTCACCATTATGTACAGCAACTATTACACATGGAGATATAGTAGGATAAACTTGGAATCCACAAGATTCACAATAAAGCATTCTTTCTTTCTCTGAACGTTTCATTTCTTTACCACATTTACTGCAGAAACGATGATTTTCATACCAACGGTTTAGCTGCCATCCTACAACTCCTGCAAATGAACGCCAGTATTTAATTTCACTCCTGAATCTGTTTGTACTTATATAGCCCCAGCCTTTCACTGTATCAAGACCTTTTTTCTCTACTAAATAGTAGTTAATATCATCAATAGTGAAAAGAAACTGCGAATTATCAATGAGATGTGGATATTCATTTTTAAAATCAGAAAAAGAAGGATACCAGAGTTTATCCTTATCCTCTCTGACAAGCACAGTATCTCCATCATATGAAAGAAACAAATCTTTTGATTCAGCTTTTTTGTTTTCAAAATTATTATTAAATATTCTTGGTTCTATATCATGAATCATTACGCACCTCTTTAAATTTATAATTTATGTGCAATTATATCATAATATTTACTCTGTTGAAATGATTTATAATTATATACATTCTTTTAACCAATGTAAAACTGTGGTATAATGAAAACGCTAAATTAATTTAAAATAGGAGTGTACAATGACTAGTAGTAATATTAAAATTGCAATACTTGGATTCGGCAACGTAGGAAAATCATTTGCTAAGTTGCTGATTGAAAAACAAGAAGAAATATATAATAAATTTAAATTAAATGTTAATGTTGTAGCTATTTCAACTAGGTCAAAAGGATGTCTGGTTAATGAAAATGGTATCGATTTAAAAGAAACGTTAAATGATGTAGAGAAATTCAATCATTTCGATGAAAGCAGAAATGATTATAAAGAAATTAGCTCAATAGAGATTGCTGGAAATATAGACTACGATATTCTTTTTGAATTAACTCCTCTTCAAATATTTTCAGGTCAACCGGCAATCAATCATATAAAAGCAGCACTTAATAGAAAAAGACATGCAGTAAGTGCAAACAAGGGACCAATCGCTTGGGCTTATGAATCATTGCGTGATTTAGCAGAGAAAAACAAAGTGCTATTTTACTATGAAACAACTGTAATGGATGGCACACCAATATTCAATCTTGTAGATGAAACATTAAAGTTCTGTAAAGTAACAGAAGTAAAAGGAATATTAAATTCCACTACGAATTTTGTTTTAGAAGAAATTGCAAAGGGAAAGCCTTATAATGAAGTTATAAAAGAAGGAAAGCAAAGAGGTTTCGTAGAAGAAGACCCTTCTATGGATATAGAAGGATGGGATGCAGCAGCTAAAACAACTGCTCTATTAAATGTCCTCATGAAAGCAAATATCACTCCTAATGACGTTGACAGAAAAGGAGTAGGAGACATAACATAAGAACAAATCAAAGAAGCAGAAAACCGAGGAAATGTTATTAAGCTTATTTGCTATGGAGGAATTGAAAACGGTAAAGTAGTTGCAAGAGTAAGACCAGAAGAAGTAAGTAAAAACTCTCTTCTTGCAAGTATAACCGGTACAACATCCATAGTAAGCATAACAACAGACCTGATGGGAACAGTTTCCATAGTAGAACACGAACCCGAAATAGAACAAACAGCTTATGGAGTATTCAGTGATTTGATTAGAGTTTTGAGCAATTTGAGCTGATATAAATACGGTGGGGAAGTAATGAGCTAATTGATTGATGAAAAAAGGCGAATCCTATGAATTCGCCTTTTTACTATATTTAAGAAATCTTTGAAAGCTCAACAGCAATTTTTGCTCCAAGCTTTGCATTATTATACACAAGCTGTATATTAGATTCAAGGCTGTCTCCACCAGTAATTTCCTTAACCTTAGCTAATAGAAACGGTGTAGATTCCTTTCCTTTTATACCCTTTTCATCTGCTTCTTTAAGTGCCTTTTCTATGGCTTCGGTAATAGTGTTATAATTCATTTGATATTGTTCTTCGATAGGATTTGCAATAACCATGCCTCCTTTAAGCCCTAAATCCCATTTAGCTTTTAATGCGCTTGCGATATCTTGAGGAGTATCAACCTTATAATCAACTTTAAAACCGCTTTTTCTGGTATAAAAAGCTGGCATTTCTTCAGTTTGATACCCAATGACAGGTACTCCGTGAGTTTCAAGATATTCAAGAGTTAAACCAATGTCCAAAATAGATTTTGCACCTGCACATATAACGGCAACATTTGTGTTAGCAAGCTCTTCTAGGTCTGCAGATATGTCAAAAGTTTCGGTAGCGCCTCTATGAACACCACCAATACCACCTGTTGCAAATACTTTAATTCCTGCAAGAGCTGAAATTATCATAGTAGAAGCCACTGTTGTAGCTCCATCTAACTTTCTAGAAATAATAAAAGGAATATCTCTTCTAGATGTTTTAATAACATTTTCAGTTTTACCTAAGTATTCAATTTCTTCTTTAGTCAATCCAACCTTAAGTTTTCCATTTAGAATTGCAATAGTTGCTGGGATTGCATTGTTATCTCTTATAATTTTTTCAACAATAAGTGCTGTTTCTACATTTCGTGGATAAGGCATGCCGTGTGAAATTATTGTTGATTCTAATGCAACAACAGGTTTGCCGTTTTCAATTGCATCTTTAACTTCAGGGTTTATTTCTAAATATTTTTCTAACATATTTTTAACTCCTTCATTGTTAAGTTAATATTTTCTATAGACATGTTTGGGTTTATAGTATTTTCATGTGATAGTGCTACTATGGATGCAGCTATGGCTATTTTTGCACTTTTATTAATGTCAATATTGTTTACATAACAATAAACTAATGCTGCCATGAACGCATCTCCTGCTCCAGTTGCATTAATAGGTTTTACATTTTTTGCTTTAATTTTGTTCATTGTAGTATTATCACAATAAAATACACCTTCCTTGCCAAGAGTTATAAATACCTTTTTAACTCCTTTATTCATTAAATATTCACAATTTCTTTTTAAGTCATCTTCATTTTTAATTTCTATGCCTGTAATGGCTTCAATTTCAATTTTATTAGATTTAAGTGTGTGAATATTGCCTACAATATGTCTTGCTTTTTTTGCCTTTGCTGTTGAAACAGTATCAAGAAAAAAATCAGTGTTCCTATGATTGCTTAGTAGGTATTCAATTACATCTATAGGAATATTTGTATCTAAAATACAAAGCTTCGAGTGTTCAAATACATGTTTTTTTTCTTTAATAAAATTGACAGTCATTCTTTCGTAAATATCCATACTGGATATGGCTACAGACATGTCATGGGTTTCATCTAAAACAGCAAGATAAATTGAAGTGTTTTCGCCTTTTAATATTAGGCAGTCTTTAGTATCTAATCCTATAAGAGCTGACTCTTCAAGGAGTTTTGTCCCATAAATATCATCCCCCAATACACTAATTAGTTTAGTTTCTATGCCAAGTCTTATAAGATTTTCACCAATATTTCTACCTACTCCACCAAGGGACATTTTGACTGTTCCAATATTAGAATCACCGGGAATTAATCGGTTTTTCGGAAAACCATGTATATCCATATTAACTCCGCCAACTACAGTCACATAGGGTTTGTCCTGAACTATGTAACCCTTGCCTAATATTTTACCTTTTTTTACTAGATTTGTTATATGGACTGCTGTAGATGATCTTGTTATTCCAAGAATTTCTCCTAATTCACTTTGAGAAATCATAGGATTTTTTTTTATTAAATCAAATATTTCCTGTTCTCTGTTGGTCATAGATTCCTCCTAATGAGCACTTGTTTAAATTATAAGCTATAGTTTATAAAATTGTAACATAGAATGGGTTGGTTTGCAAGTACCAAGTACTTTAGTTATTTTTATTATATCGAAAACTTGAAAAATTCATACTTCATTTGCTTTTGATTGGCAAATTATTAAAAATTATTAAAAACAAAACATTTATATGGTATATTTTGTAATATTATGTTATAATTAGTGTTAATGTATAAACAAAGTCATAATTTTATATTTCAATTCATAAAAAGAAAGATTTACATATAACTAGAGAGACATAATTAAAGACAGAGGTGTGGGGAATGTCACTTAATAATGGTTTCTACGAGTCAGTAATTAACAAACTTATAGATGATGAAATTCAAAAGCTACAGTCTAAAAATACTTACATAGATAAAAGAGATATAGACAAAGAAGAAGGAAGCTCAATTCTTTCTAAATACATGTCTACAGTCATTAACAAATCTTTAAATAGAATTTCCGGTAAAGACAAATTAAACAAACAAATTGAAATATGTAACAAGATAATAGAATTTCTAATTGACGAACAGCAATTAGAAGATTTTGGTGAGTTTATAATTGAACTAACCCACTCCATTTAATAAATGATACTATCATTTCAGAATACACTTCAAAAGATATGATTCGTAAATTCAATGCTACTCTTGAGTCTTATTGGCATGACTCAGAGTTTTATCTGTTCAATAAAGACGATACAAATGATTGTCAAAATTTAATTACAATATTAAAACAAAATAAATATGGCAGTAACAGGAACAGAAAAAACTGTTGTTTCAGTCCTTGATTATAAAAGATTTGAAACAATCCAATTAAAGATTTTAATAGAAAATAATCTAGAAAGGAAAGTATAATGAATTTTCCTATATATTCATTATACAAGGTAATGTAATGATTGTAAAAATCAATATGAATAGTGTAAATAGCTTTAAAAGCCCAGCTTCTCTTACGACAGATAAAAAAATCAACTTAATTTATGGTTTAAATGGAACTGGCAAAAGTACCATATCAGATTTCTTATATAATCCGACATGTGCTAATTTTGCCAATTGTTCTATTGATGGTTTATCAGACAACGAAATTCTTGTCTATAATCAGCGTTTCATAAAGGATTACTTTTATCAGCCTGAAAATCTCAAATGCATATTTACACTTTCAAAGGAAAATAAAGAATCTGAGGAAAAAATTAGAAATGCTGAGAAAGAAATAGATAAACTGGGTAAAGATAAGGCAACAAAAAATATTGAAATAACTAATAAAATAAATGATTTTGATACTAATAAGCAGAATGCCGAAAACAAGACATGGGAAATTAAAACTAAATTTGCTGGCGGGGTCTTAGAATACTGCCTTGATAGACTTAAAGGCAGTAGAGGAACTTTATTTACATATTTAGATAATATTGCAAAGCCTGCACTTCAGCCGCAAAAGACAATTGATCAACTAAAAAAAGAAGTTGACGCAATTAAAGGGAGTACTGCGCAAAAATACGAGCTACTTCCAACTATTAAATCAGTTTTTTCAGATATTGAGAAAAACCAGATTTTCAACAAACCCATCGTGGGTAATGAAAATAGCACTGTTGCAACATTAATTAAAAAACTAGATAATTCCGATTGGGTAAAAGAAGGCCTAAAATATATCTTGTTAAATTCAGAAAATAAAGTTGAACCATGCCCATTTTGCCAAGAAAGGACAATTACTGTTGCTTTAGTTGAAAGCATAGAAAATTACTTCGATAAAACTTATGAGAATGATCTTGACGAAATAAAAAAACTTTTATCGGATTATGGATTATTTATCGATACACTACCTAATAAAGAAACCTACAATGCTAATCCATTTATTAAAGACAAAAAATCGAGTTTTGATAGTCTATATAATGCTTTGATTTATCTTTTGAGTGGAAACAAAGAGAAAATTTCTGAAAAAATAAAAACACCTAGTCAAATTGTCGTACTCGAGGATTCTACTCAGGTAATTGCAGAATTCAATAACTTTGTAGAGGATATTAATAATCTCATAAATGAACATAATGAAAAAATGCAAAATAAAGATGCCTCACTTAATACAATTAAAGAGCAGTTTTGGGCTAATATGCGTTGGGAATTCGACCAGACGATATCAGCTTACCATACTGACAGAGCCGTAAGCGAAAAAAAATTGAAACAACTACGTGAAGAAATTAAAAAAGTTGATAATCAAATATCAATGCAAAAACAAATAATTGTTGATCAGCAGAAGAAAACAGTAAATATTGAAGAAGCAATTGCAAACATTAATAGCGGCCTCCTTGAACTCGGAATAGATGGCTTTCATATAGAAAAATATACAGATACTCTATATAAGATTGTAAGAAGCGAGAAATGTGAAAACACATTTGAATCCTTAAGTGAAGGTGAAAAAATGATTATTAGTTTTCTTTACTTTAGGGAATTGTGTAAAGGAAAAAAGACGGTCACTGGCCATTCCGGCAAAAAGATAGTCGTGATTGATGATCCTATATCAAGTCTATCACATATTTACATTTTTAACATTGGACAAATGATTAAAAATGATTATTTTAAATCTCCAAGCTATGAACAGGTATTTCTATTAACACATAGCCTATATTTCTTTTATGAAATGACTTTAACGAATCACAACAAAAGAGAAGAGGTTCAAAAACTAATTCGTTTAACCAAAAACTGTAAAGGCAGTCAATTCTATGAAATGAAATACGAGGAAATTCAAAATGACTATCACTCATATTGGTTCATAATTAAAGACGATAAGCAGCCTCCAGCATTGATTGCAAATTGTATGCGAAATATTATCGAGTATTTTTTTAATTTTATAGAAAAAAGAGATTTGAATAATGTATTCCAAAAACCTGAACTTAAAGCTGCAAAATACCAAGCTTTTCGTAGATATATTAACCGAGAATCTCATTCACTAGGCCAGAATATTTTTGATATAAAAGAGTTCGATTATAATAATTTTAAAGAGGCCTTTCGCTTGATGTTTGTAGAATGTGGATATGAAGAGCATTATAAAAAAATGATGAAATGAAAGGTATTCAGTAATCCTAATATGCCATTAATTCGTTGATTTTCACATTATGTTTATACAATGTACAAGCTTTTAATTATATATAAGAAAAATAATGGAAGTCAAAATTAATTATCAAGAAATTGTGAATAACGTGCGTTTTTTACATGGAAAGTGTACTATAAATTGATGGATTAAGATAAAAATCAGTAATTAACATACTTTGATGACATGATATTTATGGTTGTGGAAGCAAAAAACGCATTAGGCAGAATACCAGTAATAATGAAATTTTGTCAGTTTATATTGGAAAACGAAGATTTTCCTGATAGTACGGGTGCAGTTACAATATTGGATTGTTTAGCAAAAGAAGAAGTGAAATGTCTAATAGATAAGTATTTTGAAGACGAATATAGTGTAGTAAGTTTGAGTGAGACTATTTAAATTGACATAAAAACAATAGATGGGAGGTTGAATTTTGGTATATAAACATGATAATGATTATGATGAATCGAATCCTATAAGTATAGAAAATCATGCTAAAAAATTAATAGGAAAAACGTTTTATGACGTTGTAAAAGATTATGTTGAAGTAGATACACAAATTTTTAAGGAAACTGAACTTGCATATAATTATGAAAACAAAAAGCGTAAGGGTGGATTAGGTCAACTCATAGAAGAGTGTCACTTCCACTATGCGTGTAATAATGATTCTAAGCCTGATTTTGATAAAGCTGGAGTAGAATTAAAAGTTACACCTTATAAAATAAATAAAAACAAAAGTTTGTCTGCTAAAGAACGACTAATAATTACAATGATTGATTATTTTTCTGTTATAAATGAAAAATTTGAAGAAAGTCATTTATGGTCTAAGGGTAATTTGATTTTACTTGTATACTACTTGTATGAGAAGGAAATAAGTAATCGATTAAATTATAGAATCAATTATGTAAAATTATTTTCTCCACCTAATAAAGACATTAGGATTATTAAGCAAGACTATGAAAAAATTATTAATAAAATAAAAGCTGGAAAAGCTCATGAATTATCTGAGAGTGATACGCTTTATTTAGGTGCAGCTCCTAAGGCTGCAACATCTAAAGATAGAAGACGACAACCATTTAGTGATGAATTAGCAAAACCTAGAGCTTTTGCATATAAGAATTCATACATGACATACGTTTTAAATAACTATATAGTTCCAAATGTAACAACATATGAAACAATAATGAAAGATGTTGTGGATGTTAATTTTGAAGACTATGTAGTTAATAAAATTGAGAGTTTTAGTAATTTTAGTGTGGATGAATTATGTAAGGTATTTGAGGTTAAATACAAAAGAAAACCGAAAAACTTAGAAGCTATGTTAATATATAGAATTTTAGGAATTAAGGGAAATCAAGCAGAAGAATTTGTAAAGGCAAATATTGTTATAAAAACTATAAGATTGAATTCTAATAATAAAATTAAAGAAAGTATGTCATTTCCAACGTTTAAATTTAAAGAACTGGTAAAAGAGGATTGGGAGGATTCTAGTTTTGGTAATTATTTGCGTGAAACAAGATTTTTATTTGTAGTATATAAGTTTGATGAAAATCAAGTGCTTAGATTAAGAGGATGTCAGTTTTGGAATGTTCCATATAGAGATTTAAATGAAGAAGTATATTCTGTATGGAAAAAAACTAAACAAGTGATAGTAGACGGATTGCAAATTATAAATAGAAATGGTAGGAATTATAATAATTTTCCAAAGGCATCTGAAAATCCCGTATGTCACGTAAGACCACACGCACAAAATGCTAACGATACATATGAGTTACCCGACGGTAGACAATATCCTAAACAATGTTTCTGGTTAAATAGTAATTATATACTTAGTCAATTAAATAAAAAGTTTTTATAAATTAATAGTCGGAAGGTGTATAAGTGTCTGGTTATAAAGAAACAATGGAGATTATTTTATGGTTGAGGTATATATAATTGCTGCTGATTTTCTTGAAAGGGTTGTTATTATGGGAATATCCATTGTGTAAGAAATTTTACCAAAGGATATAGACCCAAAATCATGTACTTGGAATTACGTTAAGTTAGTTAAATATACTTATGAAAATGAAAAATTAGATTTTAACTTAATATAATAGAAAGGATAGCTAAATAGCTTTCCTTTCCTCATTTTCAATTACATAGTCTGATTCTTCGATTGAGAATATTTTATTAAGTGTTTGGCCCATTTTCTCAACTACACCTACCACTAAAGCATTTCCCATACAGAAATAACGGAATTTTTCTGGCATTCCAGTATTTGTCCAATTTTCATCAAATCCTTGAAGTCGTTCAGCTTCAACAGGTGTTAAAAGTCTTAATTTGCTGGTTGTAGGATCTTTAATTACATGAGTGCTTCTATTTAAGCTGGATTCACTAGTTAACATTGTACGAGCAGGCTTATCTATTGGGTCTGGAAAAGCTATAGGACCTTCTGAAAATATATATTTATGTCCGGCTTTACTAGTTCTTTCGATTTTTTTGCTACCTTTTAAATAATTCCACTTTTCCAAATTACTTTCGTTTATATTATACTTATTATCTGCATTTTTTTCTAGAATTTGACTCAGAGGTATAGGCTTTATAGATACAGGTGTTACATTACTAGTATAAATTTGCCCATTATTCATATAGCCAGAATTACCAAACTCATACTTAAAATTTTCAGAAACATCTGCTAAGTCCTTATAAATCAGATTTGTATTTTGGATATTATTTATAGGATTTATTTTAAAAGTTCTTGCAAAAAACCCTGCTGTATTTATTATACATTGAGCGTTTGCTGAACTTTGCATTGAAGCAAATTTTGTTTCTCTAGTGTAAGCAAAAATAAATATTCGACGTCTTCTTTGCGCAAAACCATATTCTGCAGCATTAATAACACGCCATTCGACATTATATCCTAATTCATTAAAACAGGCTAGCATCACACCGAAATCACGCCCACGTTGTTTAGCTGGAGATTTTAGTAATCTATCGACATTTTCTAATAAAACGAATTTAGGCTTTTTAATTTCTAGAATATTTCGTATTTCCCACCAAAGTACTCCCTTTACTCCGTTAATTCCTTTTGCACCTGTTCTTGCAACAGAATAATCTTGACAAGGGAAACCACCGACAAGCAAATTATGATCAGGAATTTTAGATTTGTCAATTGAGGCAATATCCTCATTTATATATATTTCTTTCTTACCAAAATGCTCACAATAGCAATCAAAAGCATGTTGTTGCTTTTTTTTAGGCTCCCATTGATTTGCCCAAACTGTTTTCCAGTCTTTAGATGCCTTTTCTAGTCCTAATCGAAAACCACCTACACCTGCGAATAATTCACATAACGTTTTATCTATCATAAGGGTTCCTACTTTCCAAACATTTATTCGAACGATCGTTCTCGTTAATCTTATAATACATTAAAGTTGCGAGTTTGTAAAGAGTTTTTTTATTTTTCTAAAAAATTTCTTTCTTATAAATTTCAAATATATAGATAATTGCTTACGAGGAAAATGATATCATAGAAATTATGCTTACGATGTGATATAATTTCATTGCATGATATTTGTTTAGAATTCCATAAAATCTAATGAGGAGATAAAATCATGAATTCTGCTAAAAGAAGACAACCAAAATTTCAGCGAGAAGAATGTGTTGTTTTAGTATATAAGTATTTTATGACTAAGAATAATGGAAGTAATCAGAATCAAGTTTGCGAGGATTTAAGCAAGTTTTACAGAATTCGAGCTAAGAAACTAGGATATAAAATAGATGATACATTTAGAAATACACCAGGAATAGAAATGCAATTCGGAACTTTAAAGAATCTTGACAAGGATTATAAAGGCATAGGTTTTACTAATTCAAGTAAATTATGTAGAGAATTAGTTGAAGAATATTATGAAAAACCAGATGTAATAATTAAAGAAGCTGAAGAAATAATTAATAAGTATGAAGAAGAATAAGTTTGTGAAAGCAGGTGACTTATGGACTGTATATTTTGTAATATGGAAAAAGATAGAATCATAACAGAAAATGAAACAGCATATGCCATATATGATGGATTCCCAGTTACAAAGGGCACATGCTGATTATTCCTAAGAAGAATATTAAGGATTATTTTGAGATTAATGAACAAGATAAGGTCGGATTATGGCAATTAGTTGATGAATGTAAAAAAATAGTGGATAAAGAATTTAATCCGGATGGATATAACATAGGAATCAACTGTGGTGAAGTTGCTGGTCAAACGGTTATGCATTCACATATACATTTGATTCCAAGATACACAGGTGATATTGAAAATCCAAGGGGCGGTGTAAGGGGAGTTATTCTAATAATTTAAATTTAGAAAGAAGGTTTGATTTGAATACTTATAAATTTGAAATAATAGAAACACTTCAAAAAACAGTTGACATTGAAGCTACTGATGAAAAGGAAGCATATGAAATAATCAGTAATATGTACAAAGAAGAAAAAATTGTTTTGGATTCGGATTGTTTTATTGACTTTGAAATAAATTTATCAGATTAATAAAATATAAGGGTAAAGAAAGAATTTGCATAAAATATTGTAATATATTATAATTAGTTATAATATTTATAGGAGGGTGATGACGTGCAGGAATTTGCGAAAAAACCAGTTACTATTGAAGAATTTGAAAAAACAAAGACTCAAGATGGTGCAATTTGTGAACTGATTGACGGAATTGTTATGATGTCAAGACCAAGCATTGAAAATACCTACTTAAATGATTAAAGTAGGTATTTTTTGCTTTTGGCTTAGAATCCATGTAGCAAGCATATGATGAATTGATTATTTCAACTTGCTTTTATATCCTTTGCCTTTATTACTTCGATTGATATTTCCTGAAATAATATCGGACTCAGCAGTTTGTTTGAGGGTATCAAAATCTAATGGATCTGGAGATTGAGTTTCTGATGATATGCCGTTGCATGAGCCACGGAATTTGTCCATACCGTTACCCATGTTGTTTTTATTTTTTCTGCCATTTCCCTTGCTCATTAAAAACCTCCTTGTGTTGTAGTATTTATATATTTCCCTCAAATTTTTTGTTTATTCCAAGAGTATTACATTTAAGATAAATATAGCGGTAAAAAAATTCTCATATTAGTCGATATATATTTAAGAAAATAATATTCTTTTTAGAATATTATTTTCTTAATACTTAAATTCTAACATCAAGGGGAGAAAAATATGAGAAAAACTAAAGTAACAAGTTTAATTATTATTGCAATAATAATAACTTCAACA
Source organism: Sedimentibacter sp. MB31-C6 (assembly GCF_035934735.1). NCBI lineage: Bacteria > Bacillati > Bacillota > Tissierellia > Sedimentibacter > Sedimentibacter sp. MB31-C6. The sequence goes on along the minus strand of NZ_CP142396.1, from coordinate 608,116 downwards.
GTAACATTTGCATATGGAGCTTCGACAGCATATACTTCTAATGGTATTAATGGTACTGCAGTGAACTATGTAACAGTAAACATAAATGATGAAAATTTGAAACCGGTAATTTTACAAGCTAATAACCAAATTAACAGTACTCAGTCTTTATCGGATATGGCTCAATCAGTAGGGGTGTTAGCAGCAGTTAATGGAACATATTTTGAGGCTTATGAAGGAGTTCCTGTACCTTGGGGAATGATTATAAAAGATGGCAAGTTACTTCATGCAGGAGGTGGTGCTCAATTTGGTATTACTTCAGATAATAAGTTTTTAGTTGATAATCTAAGCTTTAAATTTGTAAGTTATGCAGATGGAAAATTAGCTAATTATATATGGAGAATTAATCATCCAAGTACAGAAAATGAAGCTATTACAGTATTTACACCAGAGTATGGAACAGTATCAGTTGAAACAGGTGGCAAGGCAGTTCTCGTTGATAATGGTGTAATAACTGGTTTTGCAGTAAATAATTTTGAAGTTCCTTCTAATGGCTATGCTATTTTATTTAATCCAGGTGCTGTTGAATTTATGTATGATAGATATCAAATTGGTATGGAAGCTGAATTCACATCTGAAATTGTAACTAAACATACAAATTCAGAAGATTGGGATAATGTAATTTGCGGATTAGGTGCAGGTCCGAGTTTAGTTATAAATGGGCAAGTTACAGCAAATGGAGAAAATGAAGGTTTTTTTGAAGATAAGATAAACACAGCCAGCGCAGGCAGATCATTTATTGGAGCGACTTCGGAAGGTAAAATTTTAATGGGAAACATTGGTGCGGCAACATTAAAGGAAGCAGCAGCTATTTGTGAGTCCCTTGATCTTGTTAATGCAATGTGTCTAGATGGAGGATGGTCATCAGCTCTTTATTATAGCCCGATGAAAATAGCAACTGAAGGTAGGGACATTAATAACGGTTTAGGTTTCATAGAATCTACTTCTAGTGGAAGTGTTGAAGAAAAGATAAATGCAACACCTAATTTTGCCACTATTTTAATAAATGGTAATCAAGTAGCTATGGAGGCTTATAATATAGGTGGAAACAACTATTTTAAGTTAAGAGATTTGGCTATGGCATTAAATGACACAGAAAAGAATTTTCAAGTTGGTTGGGACGATAGTAATAACGCCATTTCTCTTGCATCAAATGTGAAATATACTCCAATAGGAGGAGAACTTGTTACTATGGAAAATAGTAATAATGTAGATGCTTTAGAAACTGATTCAAAGGTGTATTTAGATAGTGTAGAGTTAGAGCTTACTGCTTATAATATCAATAATAGTAATTATTTTAAGTTAAGAGATTTAGGTAAGGCGCTGAACTTTTTTATAGGTTGGGATGATAATTCTAATACTATTAAATTAGATACAACGTCAGAATATGTAAAGTAAGAGTAATTGTCCTTTAAGTGAATGATTTAATTTTTTAACAAAGATGAATTTAGCTAAATCATTGAATACTTTTATAATTTACTATATAATGTTTATTAAAAGAAATAACTGTTTTGATGGAGGAGAAAATGAAATTTTACATAGTGGATGCTTTTACAGATACATTATTTGGTGGAAATCCAGCTGGAGTTGTAATATTAGATAATAACGCAGATTTTCCAGAGCCGGAAATTATGCGTAAAGTTGCAGCAGAACTTCGTTATTCTGAGACTGCATTTATTAAACAAACTGGAGATAAAGAATTTAATATTAGATATTTTACACCAGCTTCAGAGGTAGACCTTTGTGGTCACGCTACTATTGGATCTTTTTATGCTTTAGCTGATTTAAAACTTGTAGAAAGTGGTTCCACATATATTAATAATAATAAGGCGGGCAAATTGAATATTAATGTATCAAAAAATTCTATTCTCATGGATATGGGGTTACCTGAAGCTATTAATAAAATTGATGATACAAAAGATTTAAAAGAGCTATATTGTATAATGGGATTATCTTTTGAGGGACAAGGTGAAATACTAACTGGAGAAAAAAAAGGTGAAGTTTTAATACCTGAAATGATTTCAACTGGACTTCCGGACATAATGATGCCAGTAAGGAATGAAGATGAGTTAGCTGCAATTAAACCAGATTTTGAAAAGCTTTCAAAATTGTCTGAAAATTATAAAGTTGTAGGTGTTCATGCTTTTACAATTAATACAGATGATAAAGCAGTTCATTGTAGAAATTTTGCACCTTTATACGATATAGATGAAGAAGCAGCTACGGGTACTTCAAATGGAGCGTTAACATATTATTTATATAAGAATGGACTTTTACATGAAGGGACAGATAACTTATTTATTCAAGGAGAAGCTATGAATCGTCCGTCAAAAATTATGAGTAAATTATATGAAACTGGCAACAGCGTAAAGATTCAAGTTGGAGGAATGGCCACTATTCTAGCGCAAGGTGAAATAAGAATATAAAGAATAAGCAATAAAAATGTTTTAAATAAATTAGAAAAACCTATTGATTAATATTTTTTTTTAAGATATAATACGATATAAATCGAATATTTTTGCATCAATATAATGTGGATAATATGGGTCCTGAGTTTCTACCAAACAACCGTAAATTGTTTGACTATTGATATATTTTATTATTTTATTGTTAAATTGATGCGAGTAGTTTTTACTAGTCGCATTTTTATTTCAATAAATACTAATCTTTATTTTGATAGGGTGAAACTATTAATAATTGATGCACATTATGTTTTTATATAATGTGCTTATTTTATAACTTTTTTACTTGGTATGAAAAGGAAAAATATAAAAGCATGTTCAGTTTTATGACATCTGAATATAATATATTTTAACTTTTTATCATATATAAAACATACTTATAAAAAATAAGGAGACAAACATGAAAAAAATTATTATGCTTTTTTTAGCACTTGTATTAGTATTTTCACTAACTGCATGTGGATCTGAACAAAATGCAACAGATGATACTTCAACAGGGGAATCTGCTCCACAGGAGTCATCAGATATTAAGGTAGGTGTAATTCATATAGGAAATCCTGCAGATGGATCTGGTTATACATATGCACATGATCAAGGAATTGTTGGAATGCAAGAAACACTTGGTCTTGAAGACAATCAAATTATTCGTAAAAATAATGTAGATGATACTGATCCTACAGCTACAGAAACTGCTATACTAGAATGTATTGAAGAAGGAGCTAATGTTATTTTTGGTACAAGCTGGGGTTACATGGATACAATGGCAGCATTAGCAGAAGAATATCCAGAAGTTATCTTTTCACATGGTACAGGATATAAGAGTAATGAAACAAATTTTAACAATTATTTTGGTAGAATTTATCAAGCAAGATATTTATCTGGTATTGTAGCTGGTTTAAAAACAGAATCTAACTTGATTGGATATGTTGCAGCTATGGGTCAGGAAAATTCTGAGGTAACTGGAGGTATTAATGCATTTGCAATGGGAGTAAATTCTGTTAATCCAGATGCAAAGGTATATGTAAAAGTTACAAATAGTTGGTATTCACCAGCAGAGGAAACAAATGCAGCTAAAGCTTTATTAGCTGAAGGATGTGACGTAATTGCTCAACATTGTGACACTCCTAATCCACAGTTGGAAGCAGAAAAAGCAGGTGTGTTTGGTATTGGTTATAATTCTGATATGTCAAAGGATGCACCTAAGGCAACTTTAACATCTGCAGTATGGGATTGGTCAGCGTATTATACTTGGGCGGTAGAAAATGTTATTAATGGAACATGGACAGGTGAAAACTACTATGGTGGTATGGAAGAAGGATTAGTTGATATCTCACCTTTAAATGAAGCTATTATTGCAGAAGGTACTCAAGAAGCAGTTGAAGAAGTACGTCAATCTATTCTTGATGGAAGTTTCAATGTATTTGATGGAGTAATTGAAACAAATGATGGGAATACAGTTGGTGAAGAAGGTAAAACTTTAGATGATGCTACAATAACTGGAGGAATTAACTGGTATTTTAAAACAGTAACAGTTAAATAATATAGTATAAAAAAATATTGGTTAGCTTTGCTTTATTTAAGAAAAAAGTGAAGCTAACCTATTATTATTAATTGAGTATGATTGTGAGTTTGTACAATTATTTAGATAGGAGTTAGTATGTCAAATTCAAGTGAAACTAGATATGCAATTGAACTTAAAAATATTTCTAAAATGTTTGGAAGTGTAGTTGCTAATGACAATATAAATCTTAATATAAAGCATGGCGAAATCCTTGCTTTACTTGGAGAAAATGGTTCAGGCAAGACAACATTAATGAATATGTTGGCGGGTATTTATTATCCAGACGCTGGGACTATATCCATTGGTGGGAAAGATGTAACTATAAGTTCACCTAATGAGGCTATTGAATTTGGGATAGGAATGATACATCAACATTTTAAACTTGTTGAAATTTTCAATGCAATGGACAATATTGTTTTAGGTACAAAAGAAAAGTATATGAAGCCTAAAATATTGAAAGAAAAAATATTAAATATAAGTAATAAATTTGGATTAGAAGTTGAACCAGAGAAAAAAATATATAATATGTCTGTTAGTGAAAAACAAACAGTAGAAATTATGAAGGTAATGTATCGTGGAGCTAATATATTAATTTTAGATGAGCCAACAGCAGTATTAACACCTCAAGAAACTGAAAAATTATTTGAAATATTACGTAAAATGAAGGAACAAGGAAGTGCTATCATAATTATTACACATAAGCTTCATGAGGTTTTAAATATTAGTGATCGTGTTGCTATACTTCGTAAAGGTAAATTAATAGATACTGTAGAAACATCTAAAACAAATGAGAATCAATTAACTGAATTGATGGTAGGTAGACCGGTAAGTTTAAAAATTAATCGTCCTGAAGTAAAGGAAAAACACACAATATTAAAAGTTATAGATCTTTCAGTTGTTAACGAAGATGGTACAGAAAGTTTGAAGAATGTTAACTTTAAGCTTAAAAGGGGAGAAATATTAGGTGTAGCAGGAATAGCAGGAAGCGGACAGAAGGAATTGTGTGAGTCAATTGCTGGACTTCTAAAAATCAAAAATGGTGCTATATTATGCAACAAAGAAAATATAATTGGAAAAACACCTGATGAAATAATAAATTTAGGAATTAGTATGAGTTTTGTACCTGAGGATCGTCTTGGAATGGGACTAGTTAGTTCAATGGGTATGGTAGAAAATATGATGTTAAAATCCTATAAAAAAAATAAAGGTTTTTTTACAGTAAAAAAACCTGCCAAAAAGTTATCAGAAAATCTTGTAGAGAAATTAGATATTGTGACACCTAATGTTGACACGCCAGTACGTATGATGTCAGGAGGTAATGTACAAAAGGTTTTGCTTGGTAGGGAAATTGAATCGAATCCTAATGTATTAATAACTGCTTATCCTGTTAGAGGTCTTGATATTAATTCTTCATATATGATTTATGATTTACTAAATGAACAAAAAGAAAAAGGTGTAGCAATACTATTTATTGGAGAAGATTTAGACGTATTATTAGAACTCTCAGATCGAATTATGGTGTTATGCCATGGAGAAGTAAAGGGAATAGTTGATGCCCGAAATACAACAAAGGAAGAAATAGGACTTATGATGGCTGGACGTAGTTTGGAGGGAGTTGATATAGATGAATAATATAAATAAAAAGGCTAAGGAACCATTTATTAGAACTGTAAAAAATTCTGAACGCTCAAAAATGGATATATTAAAATTAAGAATTATTGCTTTTGGCCTTTCTTTAATTGCAGGGGGATTATTTATTTTATTGATAGGCTATGACCCTTTTCACGTATATGCTACCATAATTTCGGGAGCCTTTCGTAGCAAAATGGCAATTCAAGCAACTATAAAAATTATGATTCCATTACTTATGTCCTCTCTTGGAGTTACATTAGCATTTAAAATGAAGTTTTGGAATATAGGAGCAGAAGGTCAAATAATAATGGGAGCAATTTTTTCTTCCTATTTCGCATTATTTCATAGCGATTGGCCTCATGTTTTATTATTACTAGCAATGTTTATAGCAGGATTTGTTGGAGGAAGTTTGTGGGGGCTAATTCCAGCATACTTTAAATCA